>DATDXB010000069.1:0-5168 GCA_035289465.1 Candidatus Nanoarchaeia archaeon | reverse complement strand
GAATAAACTGCTAGACCTCATAAAAATAGCAAGAAAAGCAGAGATGACGACAAGTTGACTTTATCAGAGCCCAATAACATTTATAAGTAAACTATGGGTCATTGACCGTGTAGTAAGAGAAGGTTAAGATCCATGGACACTCATAACGCCATTGTTGTTTTTCGGGGAAAGAATATAAGGCGGACATGGTACAATGATGAGTGGTGGTTCTCTGTTTTTGATATCATCTCGGTCCTTACTAGTAGTGCTGATCCTAAACAATATGTTAAGAAGATGCGAAGCCGTGATCCGATTCTGAATGCCAACTGGGGTACAATTTGTACCCCACTTGAGCTTCTTGCTCCCGATGGAAAGAAGAGGGAAACCAACTGTGTCAACACAGAAGGAGCATTTAGAATTATACAGTCAATCCCGTCGACTAAGGCCGAATCCTTTAAGCTATGGTTGGCTAGAGTGGGCTATGATCGGGTAAAGGAGATTGAAAATCCTGAATTGGCCCAACATCGCATGAAGGAACTCTTTAAGTCAAAAGGATATTCTGAGGAGTGGATAGAGAAACGGGTTAGAGGCATAGCTGTCCGAGATGAGTTAACTGATGAATGGGATAAGAGGGGCTTGCAAACAGAAAAGGAATATGCAATCCTGACCGCAGAGATATCCAGGGCCACATTTGGTATGACTCCCAGCGAATACAAGAAATTTAAGGGATTACAAAGAGAGAACTTAAGAGATCATATGGACGATATAGAACTCATTCTTACCATGCTTGGGGAAGCAACAACGACCCGATTCACAAAAGAACGCGATTCCAAAGAGTTTCCAGGACTGAGCAAGGATGCAAAAGATGGCGGTGATGTTGCGGGCTCAACCAGAAAAGACATTGAACAAAAGCTCGGAAAGAGTGTAGTTTCAAGCGAGAACTTTTTAGAAAAATCAGAAGAACAAAAAAGACTCGCGCAAAAAAAGAACGAAGACTAATTTAAAGAAAATATCATATGTTATCGTCAATTACTTACTGCTTCTCATCTTGGACAATAATCTCAAGACTTCGACATAGAGCCAGACCAGAGTGATCAAGAGGCCAAAGGCAGCATACCACTCCATGAATTTTGGAGCGCCATGCTCCGCGCCCTTCTCGATGAAGTCAAAGTCTAAGACAAGATTCAATGAAGCGACGATGATGACAAAGACGCTAAAGAGAATGCCCACTAAACCTCCTTCATGGATCATCGGGATCGCGATGCCGAAGAAGGATAAGATAAATGAAGCCAAGTAAATCAAAGCAATACCTGCTGTGGCTGCAAAGACGCCTAACCTGAAATTCTCCGTGACTGGGATCCAGCCAGATTTGTAGACTAGCAAGAGTCCTGCTAAGATCCCAAATGTGATGAGCACTGCCTGCCAAACGATACCAGGGTACATGGATTCGAAATATGCCGAGATGCCGCCCATGAAGAGACCTTCAAGGACTGCGTATGCTGGCGCTGTGTACATGGCCCACTCCTTCTTGAAGATCGTGATCAACGCGAAGACGAGACCACCGATCGCGCCTCCAATACTGAAGAGCCCTGCGTATTCTAAGGGTAAGGTAAAGACCCAAAAGGCGGGCAAGATCACTAGGAATAAGAGGATTGCAGTTTTGTTGACTGTACCATCAATAGACATCGCCTCATGGCCATGCACACGGGCAAAGCCAGTGAATACTTTTTCCGATAATGTAGGATTTGCGGTTCTCATGATGAGACTGTAGAGGGAGGGGTTCTTAATCTTTTTGTCAAAGGAGACACCCCTCATCAGCGTGACATTTAAAAACACGATTTTCGACGGGAACACCTATGTACGACATCGTCACCATCGGTTCAGGCACTGTCGATGTGTTTGTGGATACTGACAAGAAGGAACTGCGCAAGCATCAGGGACATGAAGATGTGTGCTATGGCGTGGGTTCTAAACAATTGATCAAAGGACTCACTGTATCTACTGGTGGGGGAGGGACCAATACTGCTGTCGCCTTCTCGCGCTATGGGCTCAAGACCGGATGGGTCGGCGCTGTCGGGGATGACGTGCATGGCTGCAATATCCTTGATAATGTCAAAAAAGAAGGTGTTGATTTCTTAGGCGCTGTCAAAAAAGGACATTCAGGATATAGTGTGATCTTAGTCGGTCTCCATCACGATCGCAGTATTCTTGCGTATAAAGGCGTGAATGACACTTTACGGGCAAACGACATCAAGAAAAAAGCGTTTCATACGAAATGGTTCTATATCGGCTCGATGATGGGAAATAGTTTTGATACTGCTGTGTCGTTAGTCAAACAGGCAAGGGCCAAGGGCATTAGGTATGCCTACAATCCCAGTACCTATCAATCACAATGGGGCCTTAAACGCCTTGCGCCTTTACTTTCAGGCTGCGACTTGCTTGTGCTCAACAAAGAAGAGGCCAATTTATTGTGCAAGACCAAAGGACGCTCTGGCCATGAACTTTTCCCCGTACTTACGTATTACGCCAAACGCGTCATCATCACTGATGGCGCACGAGGCGCAGAAGCCTTTGCCGATGGCACTCACTATATGGTGTACGCAGACAAATCCCCTGTCGTCGAGACCACAGGCGCAGGAGATGCCTTCGCCTCAGGAGTCCTTTGCGGACTCATCGATGGATGGGACTTTGCCTCAAGCCTGCGCATCGGCTATGCACAAGCCACTTCAGTGCTCAGGGCCATCGGAGCAAAGAACATCCTGCTTGATAAAAAAGCCCTTATCGCCCGAGCAAAAAAACAAAAGATTAAAGTGCAGCAACACAGCCATTAAGCCATGGCCAAAACGCCCTTCATCATCCTAGGCGCAGACCATGCAGGACTCCTTCTAAAGAACCGCATCAAAGCACATCTGGAGCATAAGGGCTACAATATCGTTGATATTGGCACGATGACTCATGATCGTGTGGACTATCCTGCGTATGCATTCTCTGTGGCCAAGAAAGTCGCTGAGGATACGAAGAATCGAAGGGGTATCTTGGTATGCGGCACTGGCACTGGCATGGTGATTGCCGCCAATAAAGTCAAGGGTATCAGGGCCAGTTTCTGTTATGATCATTATTCCGCTAAGATGGCGCGAGAACATAATGACGCAAATGTGTTGACTCTGCGAGGACGCAGGGCAGGTGCGATTCCCACACTCAAGATCGTCGATACGTGGTTATCCACTCATTTTAGCGGCACTGCGCGCCATAAACGCCGCATCAAGCAAATCGCATCGTATGAGGTGAGGTCATGATTGAGGTCATACCCTCAATTCTGTCCCCCACTCTTGAAGATGCTCAACGAAAATTGGACTTATGCAGAGGCCAGGTCCAAAGCGTCCATTTAGACATCGCCGATAACACCTTTGTCAAGAACAAGACCTTTGCCCTTGAAGAATTCTCCCGATTACGAACTGATCTGGTGATCAGACCTCACCTCATGGTCTCAAACCCCCTAGGTGTCGCTTCACACCTGATCGGCAAGGTCCCCAGTGTGTTCTTCCATTACGAAGCTGTGAAGAATTTCAGGGAGACTTTAGAAGCGCTCAATCAACACTTCCACGTCGGCGTCGTACTCAATATAGAGACCCCTGCGCGTGTCTTGTTTGCACATTTGGATAAGATCGAGTTTGTATTGATCATGACAGTGACGACTGGATTTGGAGGGGGCAAGTTCAACGCCGAGCCATTGAAGAAGATCCTTCACTTGAAGACCTTGAAGCCAGACTTGGTGATCGGCGTTGACGGAGGCGTCAATATCAAAACCACAGAGATCATCAAGCAGTACCCTGTCGACTTTGTGACGCCGGGGATGGCCCTCTTTGGAGCGCCTGACTTTGCGAAGGCACTTGAGGAATTGAGGGCTGCGCTTTCTTAGCATTTCTGAAGGATTTCCGGACAAAGCTCGCTTAAACGTATAAACCCCTCTTGGCATCGAGCTAGGAGTGGGAGCAACTCGTATCATTCGGAAACTGACCAATGAAGAATATTCGGCCCTTGTGCATGGAAGACCTATGGCCATCAACCCTCATGCCCTCTTCCGTCTTGCTTCGGGTCAAAGAAAGCTTTTTAAGGAATCAGACCTCCTTGACCTCTTATCCTATGGTCGCCCCCTCCTGGTTGGTGTTCAACACAATGAACGCTACTCCGCCTTCTTCCCCCATGGTAAGGGCTATATCCGCATCATCTTCCAAATCAACTTTAACAACCATCTCGAAATCGGAACCTTTCATATCACTTATCGTTTACCACACCTAGACTATGAAACCAATTAAACAACTGGACGCCAAGGGCCTTGGAGAATTCGACTATGACTATAAGAATGACACTCTCTTTTTCAAGATCAAGGATCGTGAGTATACTCAATCAATCGACTTTGACGACCTCGTGGTTGATGTGGACAAGGAAGGTTTCATCACAGGCATCCAACTTTTTGATGCCTCTCTTCTCTTTAAGCTCCCCAAACTAGACTTGAAGAATATCAATCATTTCGAATTTGATACCAAGATCGAGAAGAACATCATCATCGTCAATCTCCTCTTCCGCTTCATCCGAAGAAATAAGGAATTGGTCGAACGTGGAGAGAACATTGTTAGACCGCTTACTTCGCCACTTGCTGATTCGGAAGTGTTGTGTTCAGTGAGCATTTGACTAGATCGGCTTTGCCAATTTCCAGAAGAACTCAAAGAAGTGTTGATAGGTCCGAGCTACATCTTTGTTGTGCACTAAAATCACGAAGTACGGAAGATGCCATACAAAGATAGCGACCTTGTCGCCATACGCAAGAAATGTCGAAGGGGCGACATACTTCGATTTCAGATAACGATACTGACCATTTGAGGCACGCATAATCTCCTCTTTGCGATCAAGGATGCTATTGCGCTTGCAGGAGATGCGGCTGAAGGCGTGTATTTGACGAATGTGTATGTGGATGATACTGAACGTTTGACTTCGCTCTACATGAACATCTATGGGTCTGAACCTCTTGATATCAACTTGGTCTCCTTTGGCTATGAGGGGGGTACAGATCATCTCCGAGGTCACCCAGAATCTTCCTGAACGTTCTTTGATAGAGAACCTCCAACAGTATTTTGGCCCCACAAGGAGCACTGATCGCCTCGAGAACATCTATATTGTTAGGGACGGCA
>DATDXB010000068.1:0-2067 GCA_035289465.1 Candidatus Nanoarchaeia archaeon | reverse complement strand
TAGCCATAAGATCACACCTCTTTTTTCAAACTATAAAAGAATTACTTATTTATTAAGGTATCTATATTAGGACAGTGCCCGATTTTGCGGTGGCCCGATTCGGTTAATTATTCCCAGGCCAGATCCTCGTCGGAGAAGGAGTTGACGCACAGGGGCCATATTGGGAACTCCATCATGTGCTCTTGACCATTCCTCCACAAGCTCCAGGTGTATACACGGTTAGGCTCAAGAAAGATCGATTAGGGACAAGTAAGGAGAACCCTCAAGGGGATAGGTTGAATCGAGAACAATGGGCTGCCGAAGTCAAGAAGGGAACGTATGGACCTTATAATCCCGGATGCGCTCCGCTCCATAGCGGGGTTGCTGTGGCCTTACTACAGAACCAACAACATTCTGTACCGTCTCAACGGACAAGAATCTGTGAGGTGTGGAAATTTCTGCTCTCCCATTATCGCGCTGATTTTTTTAGCACCATGACACGCATCGCACCCTACGCCGCCCAAGGGGAAAGAGATACGGTCGTCCATGACGTGCACCTTGATTTCCCATCCATCGTCGAGGCAGATATCAAGGGTTCTAATGGATACCTCCATGAAGACAGTCTCCATAACTTCAACACACATGTGTTAGGCCAATCAGAGGGACAAGCTCACGGCGCATGGCATCACGTGACTGGCCTTCCACCCTACGCATGGAGACCTAATCAAGAACCCACTACACCCTCAAAAGAGAGGGATGTGCTGGTTGGCCACATTTTCGACGGTATGTGCCTCATCATCGCTGACGGCCACATCCCCGACGGCACCAGCATCGAGTATGCTCGCGCTCTGGGGTGGTCTTACTGGGCGCAAAATTTTTCCAGTGGAGAAGTTTGAATAATTCATAAAATCAAGTCAAAATTCTCAGTGGAAATTAGAAGAGGATCGTAATCATTTCCCGGCAGACTTGCGCAACGCTTTGATGGCATCTTCGATCTCATCAGCCTTGTGCTTTGGTTCTTTGACCACTATTGTCGGCCTTGGTGTCGAGAGGTCGATGACTTTGAGGGGTTCCTTCTTTTTTTGGGAATGCTCGATGACAAAGGTGGCGTCACGCAATCTTGAAGCCACTTCTGTGAGATCCCCCTTCTCTTTTGAGGGTTCCCACTGCAAGTCGAGACCGTCATTCTCCCAACGGGCGATCACATGAACCACTAAACTGTCCTTATTATCATCACTCACGCCGGACTTGACGATGATGTTTGTCCCCTGGGCCCCAAGACCCTGGAAGAGCAGAGAGCCACACGACGCTGCAGCCGTAAGAAGATGACGCGCGGTCTCAGCATTGACTTTCTCAAAATCCTTTGCCTCGCTCAACGCATAAATCTCCAGATGACCTGCGCTTTGAGGGCTTGAGGCTTGGGCTATCAAGATCTTATCATCTTCATAGAGCGCTGCCATCTTGGCAAGAGATTCTGGCCGTATTGCTTTGCCTGGCTTGATGCCTGCTTGCTGGAGCACCGAAGGCATATGCTGGCTGATCAGTTGAGCCGCTTGAGCCGCCTTTTGAGGATCAATGTCCCGCTTTTTTGAGAGCTCAAAACATGACAGACCATCACGCTTTTCCCTGCCGATAAGATGCGCAACGACATGAGGGACCTGCTGACCTGCCACCCCTCCTGAAGCGATGAAGACAGCAGCTCCTGTGTAGAGGAAGGACTTCTTGATAGCACCTATGATGTTAGGCAGGATGCCAAAGAGATGATCGACTATTTTTTGGTCTAAGAACTGTAGGACTGGGGCGTGCTCTTTTGGCATCAAGAGAGTGTGACCTTTTGAAGCAGGATTGATATCTAATACACCTAAGAGCGAATGATCCTCATAGACCTTGTTTGATTGGACCTCCCCTGAGAGAATCTTGCAGAACACACACTGCTTCTTTTGCTCGTCTAATTGAGCCTGGAGTTCAGGAGGGATCTTTTGCGCCATCTAGGGTTTGGAAAGAGAAGGATGTATAAATATTCACTCTGGCGGGTGTGGAGGGTATACTTGTCTCGCAATTGTTGTTTGCAGAGTGAGCATATCATCA
>DATDXB010000067.1:0-6038 GCA_035289465.1 Candidatus Nanoarchaeia archaeon | reverse complement strand
CTCTGACATCCGCACCTTGAAGAGGCAGGCTGACGCCGAACACAAGAAAATCCAAGATGTGGCTCGGGCAAGCCAAGAAAAACACACCAAGATCCTCGAACAATCCAACGTCATCGACGCTTTGAAAGTCGACGAACAGAAATTCATGACCGAGTTCCTGGCCAAAAAAGAAGAATTCACCAAGATGAACGATCTATTGAAGACAAAGATCTCTGAATTAAAACCACTCCGTGACGCCCTTGGCGGCGAAGATAAACAACGCAGAGACGAAGGACAGCGCACCGTACGCAAGAAGCTTGAGGACCGCCGACGCGAAGCAGAAGAGAAACTCAAGACTGGCAAGAAGTTAACTACGGAAGATTTGATTGTATTGCAGGGAGATTGAGATTCTTGCTTGAGTTCTAAGATTCACTTATCGAGAAAGGAAGTTCCGTAGCCAACCTTCGTGGCGATGGGTTTGGGTGAGGATGTATTGGTAAGCACTCATCGTATCGGCATATCTTGCAATACGATTCTTGCTCTCATCAATCATGGGTGGAGGGGCATTTACCCTTTCAACATCATCAGCAAGTTTTACGGCGTTTCTAAGACAACCATCCATTTCTCGTATGTCCCCATCAAGGATATTCACCATTTGCTCCGTCGATCCTATCATCCTTGCAGAGGCGTATGCGACCATCATCATCTTTTGCGTTCTTTCATCATCCAGCGTACCATCATCTTTCTCTCGACGATAAGTTATTCCGAACTGAATGCTTTGCTCAGGGACTAGTTTCCGAAGCGGCGTTCCTAGTGTATCTTCGATGTAAAATAGGAATTCATCTTTTCTTTCTGGATCCCGCAATACCCTGCCAATTGAAGATATGATTTCCTGGAGTGAGATTTCCTTCGCAACTGTTTTGGCGAGATATCTCTTGACTGCGGTAGAGGCGTATACTGTCATTAAGCTCGTTAAAGTTCCAATTTCTGGGGTTTCTGTGATGGGCGCCATCATCTGCGCAATATTTTCAAAAAGAGTTGATGATGGATGAACTTCCTGTGCTAATTCTCGAGCTGTAGGTAAATATTCTAATACTCCAGAGATATCTTCTCCTCTTTCTCCCAGACCAGTTATCTCCAGAACACTCCCAATGAGACTCGTAAGACAGAAATACAATCTTAAATTTTGGTCCTTAGCATACAACATACCATTAAGACCAAATGATTGAGCAACTCTGGATAGATGTTCAGGACTAATCTCCTTTTGTGATTGATAGAGTGCGTAAGCATCCCTTGTCCCAAGCCCATACTGCTCCTTGAGTGCGGCGACGGATTCGGAAGTGCCCTTGAGATCATCCATGGCCTCTTTAGAGCCTCATGATTTTTAAAGCTGGTGGAGGCTTTGTCATCCTATGGCAGCTCCTTTTCTAAGGCCTAAAGAAGAGTAAGACAATTTTATCGTTGCAGGTGCTTTGTCCTCAGTGAATGAAGGCGTTTAAGGTATTCATTATACGACCAATCATGTCGTCCAATAGTCAATAGCCAGATTGTCATCCCCTCAATGAAGTAGATCAATCGGATATTGTTCGTGATCGCTTCCCGATAACAGTTCGCTCCTCCAGCAAGATGTTTCTCTCTGATAGGATCCTGTCTTATTTTTTGCTTCTTTTTGTAGAATATCGTCAAGATGCTCGTATCTAGTTTATCTAAGTCCTTAAAGAAATCAGGATGCTCTTTGACGATCCATTCAGTCAAGAGCAAGTCCTCGCTTGCGCAAGTAATCATCCAATTCTTTTTCAGACTTGCCCAAAGAAGGGTTCTGCAGTATCTCGGCTCTTCGCTGTTTACCCACGTCGTCTTGACTTAGCAATTCAGCGACGTCTTGGATCAAGGTCTCCACATCTGAGAGGACCTTGTTGAACTTCTCTTCAGATATCGTAATATTGCCCATACTGTCGTCAGGGTGTCGTTGATTTAAATACTTGCCGTTTATCCGGAAGGAAGATGGTCTTTAATCTCACCTCTAAGGAATTGAACGGTTTTACCGTTCTTGCTCAATCTTTGCGCCAACCCCTAATAACGAAGGATCATATTAGTTTACTCTATCCAGGCTCAGGGGATCGTCTTGAACATGCCCTGAAGATCGTGGAGATATTCTGCGGTAAACCTGAGAAGGTGAACATTCATCTCGTCGATCCCATGCTTTCTCCTGCCGTGCTTGAGAAGAAAGTCGTAGGACTTGATCACGTTGAAGTGCACGTGTTTCAAGAGAATTTCCAGATCGGACACATCCCTGAGAATCTGACTATCTACTTTGAGAGGGCGTTTGATATCTTCCGCGAAGATTGGATGATTGATGCCGTGGTCAAGAAGCTGGTGCCTGGGGGTCTGTTCGTGAGCGATGCACCTATTAATCATCCTCACTTGAAGCCTCTACCTGTGCCCCCTGGAGCCAAGGATATCGGGTTTTACCCCTGGTTTGGCGTGTATCAGAAGGACTCTCTACAACCCGACCAACGAAAGGTTTAAATAGGATAATCTTATAGTAAGAAAGTAAGGTGAAACCATGATTGTAGAGACTATCAAGATGTCGTCCAAGGGACAAATCGTGATCCCTCAAGATATCCGTGAAGAGATTCATGCCCAGGAGGGCACAGTATTCGCAGTCATCGGAAGCGAAGATACTGTGATCCTCAAGAAGATCGCAGCCCCTTCCAAAGAGGAACTGATCAAAAGCTTGAGCCTTCTTGCACGAGAGTCCAAGAAACGGCTGCAAGAGAGGGGTATCACTGAAGAGGATTTACGCGCAAAGTGACCCTTCGCATCGTGTTTGATACAAACGTCTTGCTCTCCGCCACACTTTGGGACGGTAGTGTCGCGCAGAAACTTCTCTTCGGACTTATCCGCCAGGGAGCGACAATCTATTCTTCGGTCGAAATCCTCGCTGAATATCAGAAGGTTCTGGCACGCGATTTTGAATATAGTCCTGGACAAATCTCCAACACTATGACAACAGTCCTTAGGTTCCTTACCCTCATTTCCGCTATAGGTCCAGTCAAGATCGTCCATGATGATCCTGATGATGATAAAATCATCGAATGCGCAATCGCTGGCAATGCAGAAGCCATCATTACCTATGATCCGCATTTATTAAAATTGGGGAAGTATCGGTCTATCCTTATTATCCGACCGGAAGAAGCCCATGCGAGATATGTATGATGTATAGGTTCTTCTTCATCCCTATCAGAAGGCCTGAATCTATGCCTAGACTTTTGCATTCTTAACTACGACCTCCCGATTCAATATTCCTTTAAAAGCCTCTAACTCTTCGCGGAGCATACGCGTAATCCAGCGCCACCCTTTGATTGTCGCAAGTCGCATGAAGCGGCAGAGTTCACCAACTGTTTGCCATTGTCTGCCGACGCGCTCCGCTACACGGCGGAGCGTGGCATGCAGTCGACTAAGCATGAGGACAGTATACGCGACAAGGACGGCTAGCACTACGTTTCGCACTGAGCGATCCTTACGCACCTGATAATCCTCGAGCCCAAGATGCTGTTTAGCATCACGATGCCAAACCTCAATCCGCCACCGGCAGACAAGCAAGCGTAATAATTTCTTATCAGAACAATTAAGGTTTGTTACATAAAATTTTTTGTCATCAGGATCTTTCTCACGATATGATATGATGATCCGACGAACGCCAACGTTCCGAATACTTGCCAAAAAAGAATGCATGCGATACCATTGATTTTTCGCGCGAAAGCGCGAATAAGTTACTTGACCAGCATACTCTTTAAGGCTCACGCGAGGCGCGCGATTAATGCTTATCTTCAACGTTTCGGGTGTTCCGATGAGATATTGCTCATGGTTATCATCAAGCTCGCGCAGAATATAATCAGCATAATACAAAGAATCCGCGCACACTACGCCTTTGACACCATGCAAACGAGCATAGCATAATTGGTCAAGCGCAAGTCGCTTGACAGGACGGTACGCGTAATGCTCGTTTGTTTTGTTGGTAAAAATATCTGCAGTGATAGGATAACCAAACTGCATATTCGGATGAGTGTAATAGCTATTTACGATGCAGTGACTCCATTCTTTGCTCTTAGTGACGCCACTGCGATGATAGCCTGCCATTTCCATATGCCTACCAGTTTTGTGGGCGAGAGTATCATCAAAAATTATTAATCCATCCTCGCGCGTTGGGAACTTGCGCTGCACGCAAGCAAGGCGCACTTCGTTTAATCGCTCGCCGTTCCAACTTTTGATGGAACGGTTAAGGCTACTTTGGTCTTTCTTAGAGAGCACGTCATTTATTTCTTGGATCGTTTTCTTGTCATGTATGATGAGCCCGACGACAAAAGTGGAGAAATGGGCGTATTGCGACTTGGTGAGTGCTTTTTGGTAAGGTCTCAACGATTTGTTGAGACCTCGCGGTATTTCTTTGTATGAGCTGTTCATTTCCAGACCTCTTTTGGCTACTTCTTACACACGATGACGTATGCCTTCTTGCCAACATAACGAAGAGGCACGTCAACCTTGCCGCTATTACCAGTCGGCGTAACGGTCTTCTCGATAAAACCGTCAATTTCATCTTCGCGCAGCCAAAGCTTTCCTTTATTCACTTTTACTACTCTCATAATTAGGATATCCATAAGGAGCCAATATAAATATGTTTCTATCCAGAAAGCGACAACCAGCGTCCAAAACCAAAAGTACGAAAAACAACACATCTATCGACGACAAACCAGTTAATATAACTCAGAAAAAGTGCAAAAGTCTAGTATGCGAAACCCTTAAAAATATCAATCTTTAAGGGGCTCGTATGAGTGAAGAGTTAGCGCTTACACCATTTGAGAACTTCTATCGACAGGTCAAGAGCGCTTACTTTATCGGTTGTGCTGATACTATTGAACGAGTCCAGGATATTTACGGTAAAGAATCCAGCCGCGCAGAGATCAAAGAGAGCCTTATTGAGCATCTTAAGGATCGGTTGGATGTAGCGTTCCTTTTAGAGAGTTCGGGACTTGAAGGAGTGGTCCACGAACTATCTGAGTTGGTCCTTGCTATGGATCACTTAGGTTTAGGTAAGCTTGTCGGAGATAGCCTAGAACATCTTGATTATCAAGAACTTGAAGACTTCCAAGAATATCTCCAGGAAGGTATCGATGGCGAAGAAGATTCGGAGCGCAGGGATCAGCTAATCAACGCCGTGCGCTCCCTCTTAGGTTTACAATAAATCCGTATCCACACTATACTTCTGCGGATCCTCGATGTGCACAATCACGGTCTTACCATCTGGGCCGACGAAAGAGAAATCACTGATGTGACGCCTTCTTGCGTCGGCAATCTTTTGATTGATCTCCCACGCAACGTTCTCCATCATGGCCTCCCTGTCCTGCGGACAGCCCTCTGTCTTGCGAATCAAATAAGTTTGAAAAAAAGGTGAGCAAGGGCCCGAAGGCCCTTGCCCGTCCTGTCAATTTAGTGAGTGAAGACAGTCAGTTCTTCTTGTCCTTGAAATATTCAGCTTTGCTGTCTGTGCCTTCAAGCAAGAAGCGCTTAATCTGGTCGATGTCGGTTATGAACAGTTTTTCGTCTTTCATGGTATCTCCCACCTCTTTAGCTCGCGTCGTCGAAGTCGACGCCACCTTCTTCATAGTCATCTTGGTACCCTTGGAGCATCGCCGCTTCATTCGGGTCAAGCTCG
This sequence comes from Candidatus Nanoarchaeia archaeon, assembly GCA_035289465.1. Lineage (GTDB taxonomy): Archaea > Nanobdellota > Nanobdellia > Woesearchaeales > JAGWAF01 > DATDXB01. The sequence continues at coordinate 343 of DATDXB010000067.1, read as the reverse complement.
CCATTGTCAAGTTTGCGCTCGATGACGTTTGGATCGTAATCACCGCGCGCGATATCATCCATTTCCTCTTCGTCTCCCAACCACCTTGTTTTGTTGCTCATCGTCCCGCCCCCTACCGTTTTTGCTCCCTTATCGATTTATATGACCTCCTTTTTTATATAACTTCTCGTTATAATCTATAGTTTTTATATAAACTGCTGGTTTTTTGGCACTGTCCTAATATATGGCTCTCAATTGCCAATGCAAAAAGTTCCCCCACGTCCATAATTTATGTGTTAACCCTTCCTCCATTCCTGGCGACATTTTTCCATGCAATGGTTTAACAAAATTCCAGTAAAATTGA
>DATDXB010000066.1:0-2663 GCA_035289465.1 Candidatus Nanoarchaeia archaeon | reverse complement strand
GGCTGATTTCGGATTGCCCACGAGCCAATAGACATCGATAGGGTAGGTCTCTTTTTTCTCAAGCTCTTTGAGCATGGCGCGAAAACCGCAGGGTTCGCAACCATGGATAATCACGGAGACTAAGACAGCTCTCCTTGAGTCATTTCCCTTAGTATGGATAATCGTCGGCACAGTGAGCTTGTCGAGAGCCTCTTTATCCGAACGACCTTCAAGACGACTCGCGTCGTGCCAGACCTCAAATCCGTGTCTCATCTTAGCGGTTCAGGTACTTCAAGACGTGCTTTGCGTCTTCGTGGACCTGGACTTTAGCCATGTCGACACTTTGCGTCAGCACATGCTCAAGGAGCAAGGCGTCATGCGGCTGACCATTCTTGAGCCACTCGGGCAAGAAGCCACCGAACTTGAAGCCTGATTCTCGGAGTGAGGTATATGCATTACCTAATGCCGGGCTTGATGCAGAGAGTTTAACCTCCACATACAATAATCCTCTCAGTAGCGCATCAGCCAAGACCCTATCGATCGCGTCATTGCTCGGTTCATCCCCAGGAAGCATAGAATAGATCGCATGCCTTGAGACTTCCGCATCGAGGTCATCCAGATGCAAGCTCACACCAGAGGCTCGATTATCGTAATGTGCTACTTTGCGTGTGAGCATGGTCCGTTTAGCCACCTTGTTGATCCGATCTACAGTCTCATCGACAACAGTTGCGATGCCATCATCAGGCACGTACACGTCGAGTGTCTCAGGGGACCAACGCGATGAACAATGAGCCATCACGACCGTGGACTCCCTCTGTCCAGCCCCTGAGATATCTGGATATTTGACCAGCTGAATACCCACAGGGACCATATGCGACTTGAGCAAGCCATGCTGACTGCGCGGATGGAAACTGACTGCTGCAGTGTGGACCAGACGAGCGCCATGTCTTTTCGCATATCCTATACGGTGGTGCGTCAACATATCATAAGCGCTCAGCCACTCTGCATTACGCACTCCTCTAAATTGTGGATGCAAGACGGTACGACCCAGTTCAGCCTTGTCGTTTTTTGGGTCAAAGATCAGAGATCCTGTGCCTTGAACGACGTTGCCTTCATCACGCACCACAAAAGTCGTGACACCCGGAGACTTCATTAGACTGCGGACTCCATTGGGATCAAAAAAGACCGGCCAAGGATAGTCTTTATAAGTATCCCTAAAACAGCGGGCGATACCCTCAGCGTCGTTTTCAGTAGCAAGCTCTATTTTGTATTCTTGTTCCATCTTCATCACTCCACACGTTTTAATTCGAGAACTCGCTGTGTGTCAGCGCGTCCTCGTATTGGGAACGCGCCGACCCTAGCAAAAGATAATAGCGACTACTGCAGCGACATTGTTTGCATGCTGTAGTCCCTTTTGCATGGCATTGGGAAGAAGGGAGAGGTATATAAAATTTGGGGTGCGGAATCACCAATCAAAGTCCGGATCATAGGTGAATGATTCTGGCTCGTGACGGATTGATTGCCTCTGAGGCTTCGCATCTTCCTTTTGGGAGTCATATCGGTCCAAGAACCTCTGGAGTTGGCGCACTCACAGATTTACAAGAGAGGATGATTAACTTGATTCGTCGCGAACCTTCCGTAACCATTGCCCGTTTAGGTGATGATTTGGGAGTGACGTCTGAGCGAGTCAAAATTGCGCTTAATAAATTAAAACGCGTCGACCTTCTTAAACGAGAAGGGGGCCGGAAAAAGGGTATCTGGGTCTTAAGATCCACCTAAAAGCGACACCAATAAGCACCAAAACAGGGTTTATAGGGCCTATATCCCCTGTTTTCGAAAATCAGTCTCATTGTCGTACCCAAAAAGGACCCTTTATCTTTAGCTGAAAACATCAACGGCCTATTTCTGCCAACGCTTCAATGTAGGGATGACTGCGCGAGCCATCTCCATCGCTTTATCCCGAGGGATATTGAGAGTCTTGGTCATGTACGTCACCGAGTTGACGATCATCACCTGCAAGGTGACAGTGGGCTCAAGGAATGCGCCTTTTTTGAAACAGAACTTGCAATAATCCTGCATCTGAGAACCATCAGCGTTAGAGCCAAAGAAACTGCCCATTATAGGCATCCCACAACTCTGACACCGGGGTTTGTCTAACATCGTCATAACAGGTCTTTGTTGACCCTGGTCAAAGCGATCAGGATCTTCTTTGCTGCGTGTTGGACATCATCGATATCCATGTCCTGACCATCGCGGATGATCTCATCACAGAGCCTCATCGCCTTTTGCACTTCGGTCTTGATCTCTGACTTCTCAAGCTGCATGCCTTCGTTAGTGAGTTTCATGACGAGAAGTCAGTACAAGATGATATTTAATTCTTTTGGGGATTGAGAATGCTTTGTGCATAGTCTTTGAAGAAGAATAGCTTTGCATACTCCAAGAAGGTCAAGCCATAAGGGTTCATGCGATGGTATCTCTCTTCTCGTCTCCTGAAGGTCTCTTCCAGGATCTGCCTCGTATCCGGATCGAGATCCCTTTTCTCGGTCAGCTCCCTTAACGCCCAGACATCTGAACTCTCTAATCTATCTGAAATATCCACTTCTTTTCGAGAAAAGTCCGGGAGCTCATTATAGGGACTGAACCTGACCCGATTCAAGTGATCTCCCATCATGTGGCCCAGGATG
>DATDXB010000065.1:0-6523 GCA_035289465.1 Candidatus Nanoarchaeia archaeon | reverse complement strand
CTAACGCTAAAGGTCGCTTGGTACTGGGCAACATCACATCTCATGGGCGATAGTTCTTGATCGCGCTCACGATTGCCGGATTGATTCCCTCAAACAAGCTATGCGCTTGTCTACGAGGCAATCGTGACGCATGGAGTTTTTGCCAGCAAATCCCCTTAATAAACGTTACTAATCCGTATACTGGTGGTCAAATTTAGGTCCTAGGCGTTTTTATCGGCTATTTTGCACTGTCGTAAAGTGATAGGGGTATAAAAACAGAGGAGTGGTACAATACGGTGGGGGTTGGAATGGTACACAAACCGAGCGTTAGCTCGCGTATGGGGAGTGTTCTTTCGGTCGTAGTATTATCACTTGCGATGTTTTCGTTAGGCGTAGGACTCTCTCCAGTGATCGCAGAACCTCTTTCCCAATCTCCTGCCAGAAGTCCGCTTTCAGCAGATGCTTCTTTGCATGCTGCGCAGGATCGTCTCAATGAGGACCAGATCAAGGTGTTTTCCGATCGCGTGGTGCTTGAGCTTTCAGGGGCAAAATACGCTCCAGTGGCGCCGACATCCTCGATGCTACCTTTCTTGCATTCGGGATCGCACACCTTAGAGGTTCAACCCGAGTCAGAGTCTGACTTGAGCGTCGGCGATGTCATTTCATTCTACGTCAAAGAAAAGCAAGCCTATGTGGTGCATGCGATCACCGAGATCGGCTCTGACAACGATGGTTGGTACGCAAAGACCAAGGGATTCAACAATCCCGGCGAGGATCCTTGGACTGTCCGTTTCAATGACATCCAAGGTGTGCTTGTTGGTGTGTTGTATTAGTGCGAGTCCCGCGTGAGGTTTTAAAGCATGAATGAAATAAACAAAGCAGTAACTGATGACACTGGGAAGGTAATGAATTTCTTGCTGGATCGCGCTGATACTGTTCGCTTGCGTGATGATCGGGTGGCGCCTTCGCTGTTCAGAAGGATATTCGATCGAAAAGAATTGCGCAGGGCAAATGAGTTGCTGGCGGGTATTTTGGAGCGATTCCCTCCAATGAGGAAAGCGTCATTGCGGGTGTTGTATGGAGATGATAGGGTTTATGATCAGGAGTATAATCATTACTTTTTCAAAGTCACGCCTGCATTTAAGAAAGTGCTTTTGAATGGTCTCAAAGAGGGCGAGTTAGATGGTTTGACTGACCCGGTCTTTTACAGGAATGGAAAGAAGATAGCTTATCTCGTGCAGCACGAAAGTTTATACGTGCTGTCAAGCAATATCGTGTCTGCAGTTAAGAAGCTGATTAATACTGTCAGATGAATTCTTCATAACGGTGTTCTGCCTCCCGCCTGAGGCTTGAGAACACCGTTATGGTTCCTTCGGTAGCCACACAGTTAAATAAAAAAATCAAAAATTAGTCCTTGAGTGACTGCAACCAGGCTCTTGCGTCATCGAAGCTTTTTCTTCCTTTGATGATCTCGCCAGGAAACCAGTCGGCTATGAATTCCTTGATGCGGTCTACTCTCTGCTTAAAGTCCGGAAAGAGTATATCAAGTTGAGCCCAGCCAGCGGACCGGCCTCCTCCAATCCAACCATTAGAATCCCGGTCTTGACCACGCAGAGATTCCATGACAACTTCTGCTTCGAGTTCAGATCCTGCCTCAAGAACACCGGAATCCGTTCCAGAGAAGAGTCTACGAATGGAAGGTCCGATGACATATTCACAAAATTCTTCAAGAGCTGCATATTCAACAAGAGGCCGACTTATCCTAATCTTCGCATCTTTGACCCAGTAGGGAGCGTGGCCGCCACCTGGTAAATTAACCCAGTCAAGAGGCTTCTCGATCGAAAACCATTCGCGTCCATTGAATCCGTAGAATGGCTGAGTGTGTGAGAACAGCACTAGCAACTTGTCACGTGGATTCCTGTAACACATAATTTCTCCTACTTCATTACGGTTTATTTTTACCTCTGGATAATCGTCCACTAACTTTTCCCAAGGATTTCGTTTTACGCTTAAATAGTCCAATACTTCATTGAGGCTTCTCCCATTAACAAGTTCACCAAACAATATGCATGGCTTCTCATCTATGCGAGTCAGCTCATCGTATGTCTTGCTGAGCCAGCCATCAGGATGGCCCTCTCCAGAGTAAACATATAATTCAACTTTGCTGTTTTCCGCATAGAGTTTTGGTTCTTTCATCGTGTTCACCACACATTAGTTACTTTAAAGTAATTACATAAAGAACTATCTCTTTTTTCTGGCGAACATGTATGCCTATTTTAAGAAGTTAAGTGTGTCTGGTATGACTTTTGATTCTGCCTTTTGCAGGTGCTTTTGAAATGTCGCCAATGACACTTTGCGTAATGCGGCTAACTTTCTCAAACTCGTGCGTTTCGGCACTTCATAATATCCTTCCTTGATTGCCAATTCCAAGGCGTGTTTCTGAAGATCCGTGAGTTCTGGCATTACTTTTGGAAAGTAGACGTTTTGCAGCGGGGTGTTGTGCAGACTGACGAGTTCAAACGAGTCAACTAAGGGCTTCACATTCTTGATAAACTTCATCAGCTCTTCCCTCTGGTGGGATGCAAGCTCATAGTGCTCGTATCCTTGATTGTCCATGATGGCTGGCTTTACAAAGAACATTCTTCGCGTGAGTTTTGAGACTGGTTTTTTCGTGCTGCTCTCGACAAGAAACAGCGTGCGTCCATTGAATTCAATGTAATGCGCCCTACCGTCTTTCTTCAGATCTGCGATAAATCTCTTTACTGCATGCTCTTCGCCAATGACTTGATGTATTGAAGAGGTTAAGACCTGCTTGCCTTTCTTCTCCTCATTCAAATCCAGCGATTGTAATAGGACATTAAACTTCGCACAACGATTGCTTATCATACAGTCGTGCTTCAGGATAATTTTGGCTACCCACATATGCGAACATGTATGCTTAGCGCGGTTATATATGTTTCTTTTACTTTATCTCAGCAGGGCGGTGAGCAACTCGGAATTAAATGAATATCGCAGTTCGGCAGTTTAGCAAGGATCGAAGAAGTCGCGTGAGCCTAATCAATTAAAGGCACCATAACGGTGTTCTGCCTCCGCGTGAGGCTTATGAGCGCCGTTATCCGCTCTTCACTGTAGGACCATCTTTTGTCGTTCTATATGCTTGTCTGTCGCTGCATTGAAGAGGTGTTCCAATTCTTTTAAGTCGAGCAGAGTCGTTTTTGTCTTCGCAGCAAGTCTCTCACAAGACTCGGTGAATCCGTTCTTTGATACAAGGACATACATTATTCTTCCTCCATAATTGAGGAATTGTGTTTTCTTTATGAGGTCTTCAAGGATTGTTACAGTCATGGGTTCTTGGGTCCATTTTATCTCTCCGAGGATGAGCTCGTGTTCGTTCTCTATGACAAGGTCTATTTCGTGGCCTGCTCTGTCCCACCAGGACCCTATGTTGGTGAAATTCAGGGAGATATCCTTAATATTCTGGCCATTGTGGAGTATGAACGCTTCTTTTACGATGTTTTCGAAGATATATCCGATATATGAGTTAAGTTCATTTTTGATTTTCATTGAGACCAGTTGGACATTTCCTAATTCCAGGGGTGTTTGATTAGGGAATACGAATCGATACCAGAATTTGAAGAAATTATCGCTGAGGACATACCTGGTATGTTTTTCTTTCCCAAGGACAGGTTCTTTTTTTTCTATGAGACCTAAGAGATTCATGAGTTTTTCGAGATAGGGAGAGAGGAACCCAGAGTGGACCTGTAAAGAATCGGCTATTTCTTTGCTGGTCTGTCTTCCTTGGGCGATTGATTGTAATATCGCATTGTATCGTGAAGTGGTGCGGAGTTCAAACTCAAGCACATTCTTCGTTTCTTCGCGTAAGGGCGCAGTTTTTTCTAAGACTGCTTTGAGGATGGCTTTGTGAACATCTTCCATTTGATAGACTGTTTCTAAATAATGGGGAGTGCCTCCGAAGATCGAGTACCACATTATCTTTTCTTCTTCAGACCGAGAGGCAAACATCTCTCTGAAGTCGACATATCTGAAGGGTTTGAGCTGGACTTGTCCTGTCTTTCGCCCATAGAGGGCGCCCGAGGCGGATAGGGCAATCTTGTGCATCATGCCTATGGATGACCCTACGATGATGAGCATGAGCTTGGTGGTCTTCAGCTTTGAATCCCAATAGTTTTGCAGTTCCGATATGAATCCTGGTGCGAGGTTCTTGAGTTTTTGAAACTCGTCAATCACAAGCACGAACTTCTCTTCCTTTGCTTCTTCGTAAAGATATTCAAAGAACACATTCCATGAATCGATCTTGAGCGCGTCTCCAGTCATGGTCGTGACGTCTTGGGCAAAGCTGTGCATGAGCTCTTTGTCCTCAAGATCGTTCACGAAAGTGTAGACCTTCTTACCTCGGACTTCATCGAGGAAGCGTTTGATGAGCATCGTCTTTCCAAGCCTTCTACGACCGTAGACAACGATAAGCTCTCCTTTTGAGAGTTGTAAGTACTTCTGTCTGAAGAATTGCAGTTCTGAGTGTCTGTCGTAAAAGGGTTCCTTTGCCATCTTAATAATGATAATCATGCTTATGCAAAAAGCAATATCGCGATTATCTATTAAGCATAATGGGGATAATGGTTATATATAAATCCATCGGTGGCGTAAGCCCTATATATCCCTCAGTAATACCTCCGAAGTGCTAAGCACTTCGAGGCATGAAATGCCGTGCATTTCAAAGCCATCATAGGGGACTGGTTTGGATAAGCACAATCTCGTTCGTCATGTATTGAGGATGCAGAGGAAGATAGCCCATCTGCTCTTCTTGGTCTTCCTAATACTAGTCATCTATGCCTTGACTCCCTGGGCCCAGGATCAAGTCCTCAATATCTTTGTCCCTGTAGTCGTTGGCTGGCTTGGTGCCATCATCGGCTTTTACTTCAGCAAAGAAGTGGGCAATGCCATCGAACAGCGGATTATGGGGGTAAAGAGCGATTGGGAGGCGAAGATCCAAACTCTCACTCAGGACTTAGAGGTATCCACCGGAGCCTTGCGCGCGGCTGAGGAGCGGCGCAAAGCGATTGAAGAGAAGTATCATCAATTGGAGGCTGAGCAGATCAAGGAACTGGAGGCTCTGCGAAAGTATTATTAATCAACTTTACAGAGGTAGCACCATGGCGAAACCCTTGAGCGCAGAAGAGAGAAATAAGGCGATAGTGAAGATTCTGCGCAAGCATGAGAAACGTAAGGCTGAGCTTAATCAAAGTATCAAGGAATCTCTTGAAGAGCTCAAGAACAATGAGGTGCGGCAGAGCCTTGAGAGGATAGAGCAGCACGTTGAGGGGCTCAAGAAAATCGCCGCGAAGCTGGACTTGATCTGAACCAAACGTTTTTAAATTCCTCTTGAATATGGAATGCTTCTCATGGTACGTGAATTTGACGTCATCGTTCTTGGCGCAGGGCCTGGCGGCTTGACAGTCGCCGAATCTGCCGCTTGTCTGGGTTTTAAGATCGCGGTGATCGATAGGACTGCCCTTGGGGATCAAAGGGCGACGTTTGGCGATATCTCTTCTAAGGTTCTTGTCAAGGCGGCGAATCTGATGAGATCAGTGTCTGATGCCGAACACTTTGGGATTACCGCAAGCGTCAAGTCTGTGGACTTTCCAAAGCTCATCAAGTCATTGCTGCGTCCTCACGAGCTCTTGGGCGCAAAACGCGATGAGAAGTCGATGCGTCGTCAGGGCATCGAATTCATAACTGGAGAGGCCCGATTCATCGACGCGCATCAAGTCCAAGTCGGAGACGAGACGTTTTATGGTAAATACTTGGTGATCGCTACAGGATCGACGCCTATACGTCTGAAGATCGATGGCTCAGATGAGGTCCACCTTCTCAATGTGCAAGACATTCTCTCGCTCAAAAGGCTCCCCAAATCGATTGCAGTCGTCGGCGGAGGTCCCGTCGGCTGCGAGATGGCGCAGGCTTTCGCGAGATTGGGGTCGAAGGTGACTCTTGTGCAGAGTGCGCAACGGATCATGGTCAAAGAGGAGCCTGAACTATCCTCTATGCTCTCAGAGATATTGACTGAAGAAGGTATCAATGTCGCGACCAATGCCCGTATCAAAGGTGTGCGCAAACGCGGTGCGCATGAGAAAGTGCTCATCGTCGATTACAATGGCCAGGAGCGAGGCATCATCTGCGAAGAGGTCCTCCTCACGGCAGGCAGGTCCCCCAATGTCCACGCGATGGATCTCGAACGCGCCGGCGTCAAGTTCACCGACAAAGGGATTGTCACCAACGACCGCTTGCAGACGAGCACAAAACACATCTATGCGTGTGGTGACGTCAGGGGAGGGTTTCATTATCGCCACACCGCGTCCTTTGAAGGGTCGGTGGTCATCGACAATATCCTTTTCCATCGCCGTCGCAAAGCGGATTATTCCTCGGTGCCCTGGGTCACCTTCACAGAGCCAGAGCTTGCAAGGGTCGGTATGACTGAGCAGCAGGCAAAAGAGAGCGGGATCGCACATGAGATTGTGGTGAGAGA
>DATDXB010000064.1:0-3526 GCA_035289465.1 Candidatus Nanoarchaeia archaeon | reverse complement strand
TTGCCTTGCTAGACGAGGAGAACCCTGTGCTCATGGAATTGCAGCAGCAATTGAACCTTAACACTATTCCGCGTGTGATTGATTGCTTTGATATCTCCAATATGGGGACTACTACTGTGGTGGGGGTTTGCGTGTCATTCAAAGATGGCAAGCCCTACAAGTCAGGCTATCGTAAATACATCATCAAGACTGTCGACGGGCAAAACGACTTTGAAAGCATCAAAGAATGCGTGAAACGACGTTACGCCAAGATGGAACTGCCCGATCTGCTTGTCATTGATGGCGGAGAGATCCAATTGAAGTTCGCGCTTGATGCATTACGCGAATTGGGCAAGCAAGTACCTACTGTCGGCCTTGCCAAACGCGAAGAGACCATCGTGTTCCCCGGAGGGATGTCAAAGGTATTGAATCGACGCTTGGAAAGCTCTAAACTCCTGATCGCTGTGCGCGATGAGACCCACCGATTTGCTGTGGGCTTCTATCGTCAAAGACACCGTAAGACAAGTGTATCCTCTGAACTTGATGATATCCATGGCATCGGACCCAGCGCGAAATTCAAACTGTTATCTACTTTTGGATCTGTTGAAGGGATACGAAACGCGAGCGAAGAACAGATTATCGCTTGTGTCGGGAAGAAAGGGAAAGAAGTCTACACCTATCTTCATTCTCAAGCCTGACACTTCACCTGTAGGGGATAGGATTCAAGCACCTGGCACCTTAATGTCGGACATTGCTGACAAGGATCGCTCTTGTGGCAGACTGCATAATTGAGATTCTCAAAACGCACACAGTCCCCTTCTATGCAGGGATTCAAAGCGTCACAGACCTGTTCTTGTGGGCAAGCCGCAAAGTCGCAGGAAGGCAATTGACGCGTCACCTGACTGCCATCAGGGCACAAACGCGCCTCTTTTGAGCACGATGGCGTCTGAGGAGTGGGTTCATAATAGAGGATGCCCAGAAAAATCAGGTATGCGATCAATGCGACTGCAATCGCGAGACGCTTATCCATCTATCTCTCTTTGCCATTGCGTTATTTAAACGTTTGGACCCTCATAGATATTGAAACGGTCCGGAGCGCACATCAACGCGACGATGGCATCGGCATTGATTTTGCGCACGCTCTTTATCGAATTCACATCCACCTCTGAGAAGATACACGAATTGTAAGGATGCGTGTGCAAATCGATGATGGTCCTCTCATCGCATAATGGTGCGACCACTGAGGTATGGGTCTGGGAGATCAGTTCAGGAAAATAAATCGCGTCAACTGCATAGTCTCCATCGTGTTTTGCACCTTGAAGACAGGCCTTGAACTCATAACGCTGTTCTTTGAAGTACGCCTGCAAGAGGGAGTCATATACTTTGAGGTCAAAGACAATGCGCCTCCCTGAACCAATGTCAATGACATAGACAGGGGCTTGTTCACCTCCCTTCTTGCTTGCCAAGAGAGAATCGATGATGTCAAGAGGCAAGGACAAGGTAAGAATCAATAGCACGAGCACAATGGCGCCAAAGAGAGGGCCATAGCGACGCAAGAAATGCACTACTGCGTGTTCTTCTCTTTCCACCTCGTGCAGAGCTTCCTTGATGATACTCTCATGGGAATCATCTCGGTGGGCCATGCATCCACCCCTCTGGATCAAGGATAATCACTCCTTGCTGTCTGATCCCTACCAAGATGACTGCATCGCCGCGTTCCACATCCATCTGCGACCAGATCCTCTTCTGGCGATCTGTGACTGGAGCAGGGGTGTCATACATCAAAGCCCGAGGGCCGCATGGTTCTCCGAAGTCGTAGACTCCCTTACAGATCAGAGAAGGTTCTACGCCTGCCGCGAATGCCCGGGCAATCGTCAATGCGCGGCCAGACATATCAACTGCGTGCAGGGGAAATGCGTCCCCAGACATATCGGGCTCTGGATATAGCACATAACCTCCTTGAGCACATACTTTGGCAAAGGAGTGATCAACTAGGGGATTCTGCGTCCTGGTCATCACGGCTTGAGCATCGGGAATCAATGCCTCCCTTAGAGGGTTAATCAGACGGTAGAATCCTTTCCCTTGCATCCTTCGCCTGGCCAAAGCGGTTGCGAAGTAGTTCACAGGTACACCTCCAAGCTCCAGTCGAGCATTTACGGTGTACGCTAATGCCTCACCATCACCTCCGCGTAAGACGGTAAGGACGTCTGCTTCACGCGTCCTGCCGTCGATTGCTTCGTAGGGCAATGATCTCCCAAAGGAGTCCACAGCGATATCATGAAAGTCCCTTATCAATCGATCCATCCAAGGTGTATTCCTTTGCTCGACTTCTGGACGGATGACCTCTAATCGTAATCCCCGCATATAGAGCTCATCGTCGATTTGTCCTATCAATTCATCAACTGGTCTTGTGCTCATCTTCATTGCCTCCGTGTGTCGATATTTAATGCTAACCATTGTCCTAGCGACGTTAATCTGACGGGCTTTCCTTTGTGTGTTCGTGACCCATATTCTACCATCTCAATTCGCTTTAGTTGGGATAGGTTCAGCCACACTGCAGAATTTGAGCAGGTTATCTGTTGGGCTAGGATTGGAATAAGTCTACTTACTGGTCGTAGGATCACTTCATTGTGGAGGATAGATAGAATTTTCTTTTGTTTTGATGTCAGCCTTTCTTTTGCGATCTTAAGGAGTGTTAGAAGTAGTTTATCGACGGAAAAGATGACCTGCACTTGTGTTGTGCAAGCTCTCTAGCTTCCTCGTAGATGTCATGTTTTGAACGTCCGTTGTCATCATATGTTGGTATTGAATGTCCGAAATATATAAGCTTTCTGTACAGGTAATGTTACTGATTCACGGTCTATCTCCCTCTCATCAATTCCTCTTCGTGAACAGGTAAAACCCGCTCTCCTTAGCGATAGTCTCTTTGGCGACCATCAAATTAGGCACAAATGGATTCTTGAGCAGGATCTGCCCTTTCTTGAGCTCGAAAATCTCAGAGGGATCCATCGGCCCATTTTTGTCTATGACCTTGAAGCAGTCCAAGGAATCCGTCCAGCCAAGAGGATCTCCTTTTGACAACTCACGGATATTGAGTTGGGCCACATCCTGACGAAGCGTTAGTTTTACCTTGGGATCCGCGGAATTCGCCCATACGACCGACGCATCGGGCTTGACTTTCACATTGATCGCGTGGACAAAGACCTGATGCGCAATCGTATTATTTTCGCCGTTGCGAATTCCTACCTGGACAAAGAAACGCTCCAAGGCGTCTTGTGCGAACTTATCCGCTTCAGGACTGTTATTCGTCCCGCATTCGACCACAAGAGAAGGTCCTTTCGCTCGTGTCCGCTCTATTAAAGCCCCTAATTGACAATCCATCACAAAGACATAGGGTGCAAGTTTTTTTGCCAAGTCCAAGGTCTTTGCATCATCCGCGACGGTGATCGCATGCGGCGAAGTATCTGTCGCTGTGAAGGAATGCAGGTCGAGATGCGCGATGATGGGCAGTTTCGTTAGATGATCCCATAAATCAGCGCAGAGCTTT
>DATDXB010000063.1:0-3831 GCA_035289465.1 Candidatus Nanoarchaeia archaeon | reverse complement strand
CTCTTCTCCTCGTGGTTTGGCCCTTCGTCCCCTACACTTATCTCGTCCTATGCCGATCCTCTCAAAGTACGCCCTGGCGACTCTCTCAAAATCGTCGTGGAAGTCCAGGACGACTATGGCATCATCAACGCAAAAGCGCTGTTTACCCATGAGAAAGGGACTGATGAAGTGCCCATGACGCTTACAGGCACCGCGCCAGGAGAGCGATATGCATATGCCTCGACGTGGATCGTCCACGACACGCTCAACGAGAGATGGTACAACACCTCGGTCATTCTGACAAACTCAAAAGGCAAGACCTTGACGGTCCAAGTCCCCTGGCAGGACCCGACAGTCTCACACCCCGCAGAACAGATCCAGCCCGGTGTTTTCCAGGATGGAAATTTCACGTTTAGGGGGAGTCTCACGGTCAATGGGACAGTCAGTACAAATGGGAGTCTAGGCATAGGCACATCAACTCCTAGTACGAACTTGCATATCAGGACAAGCGGAAATCCATCATTGACACTCGATAGTCCATCCCATAGTCGTAGTGTGATATTGGGAACTGATCAAGGAGGAACTGCGCCGTTTGTCGAAATCGCGAGCAACTCGGGTGCGACTGCAGGTAGATGGCAATTGATCGCAGATACTGCCAATTCATTCCAGATCGCACATCCTGGCGAGAATGCCAAGCTCACTATGACCACCAGCGGTGCAATGGCTCTGGGAAGAAGTGATCCCGTAGGGACCAAGCTCGAAGTGTTCAATGGGGCATTGTGTGTGGATGACTCAGCGAGCACGTGCCCTAATCCGGGAACTGCAGGGACTATTTATGCAGAATCGACTACCATCACTGAGATAGACCTGGCAGAACGATTTGTCACAGTTGGGGCTCTGGAACCAGGTGATGTTGTCGTTATCGATAGTTCGGCGGCACAGACACTCAAGAGGTCAATGCGTGCATACGACCCCTTGGTGGCAGGTGTCGTGAGCACGAAGCCAGGGATTGTTCTTGGCGGTCGCGATGAGCAAGGCGGCCGGCCGATAGCCCTTGCGGGAAGGGTTCCCGTCAAAGTCATTGATGAAGGGGGTCCGATAGGTGTGGGCGATTTTCTGACCACTAGTTCAACCCCAGGTCATGCGATGAAGTTTTCGTTATTGGATGTGGGCACCGCAAGGTCCTTTGAGGAATTACGATCTATGCTCAGAGAAAATGAAAGGCGCAGGAATACGATTGTCGGGAAGGCCCTTGAGCCCTGGCCACAGGGGGCGGGAGAGCTTCTTGCGCTGATAACGCTTCAGTGAATAAACCACACCGACCTGAGGGTCGTCTCGTTCAAATCCTTTCACATAAGATTAGCAACTACAATGCGTAAGAACTGCGGGGGACCGGATTTGAACCGATGTAGGGACTAACCCACGGGATCTTAAGTCCCGCGCATTTGACCGGACTCTGCCACCCCCGCGCTGTGTTCTGAGGAGATGATTCGGTGCGTTTTTAAATCTTCTGAGCCGCGACAGGTTCTCTAAAACAAGCGATCAACGACACGTGCCTGAGTCCTTACTTATCCGTGTTGTCAGGATGATCACAGGGCTCACAGAAGGTGGGCTGCTCTTTGCGGGATTTTCCAGCCTGGATATAGGCTTCGGCGCTGGATCTCGTGCTCATTACGCAGGAACCTCCAAGCCCGTAGTGGTCTTGAAGTCCTCTGAGGACATGTCCCTTCCATTCGTGGGTGAAGACTTCTTGGGCATACGTCACTTGGTCTTGGGTACTGTGCTGTGTTGCAGCGGTGACATTGATGCTGGCTACATGAAGTCCATTGGTGCCTTCGACAGCGATTTGTGAAGTGACACCAAATCCGATAAAACCTCTGCCAATCATGTGATAATTGAGGGTGCCGTTGGCCTGTACATGGGGTGATGTGATATGGTGTGAGTACCAGACGCACACGAGGTGAGACCCTGGGTGTCTTCGCAGGATATTGCCAGATATCATGAGATTTGCGGTGCGCGGATGGACCGTGGGAAGGGATTCTCGGGTTGCAAGGTACTGAGCCCACAGGGTTTCTTTGAGGTCTTGTCTTCCTTGGATATCCTGGCACAAGGGTTTGTTGGAAGAGGCGTAGCGAAGGAGGATCTCAAGGTCAGGCGCAGTAGTGATCCCAGCGTAACTTTGCTCAAATTCTGCCCTGTCATCTTTCTGGTAGACTGCATTCCCTTTGGCGATGACTCCATGAGGGACCTGAAGATGAGCTATAGGTGAAAATCCTGATTCTCTAATGATACCTTCAACAGTGTCAAAGAGTTCAGGATGATCTTGTCGAGGCGAGTCAGTGACGATGACGACAGTAGTCGCTCCATGATCAAAGGTAGGATTGCGTCTCATTTTGCGCATATGAAGAGAAGATGTTTAAAAAGATACAAGAAGCAGGATATGACATTTCCGTCCCACACTCTCACTCCGCACCATACAGGTCTATTTAAATAGGCCATATCCAGCCAAGCATATGACCACCAAGGCCTCAGAACCTGAACAAATCGGCTTTCACAAGGGCTCACTGACCACTCTAGCCAAGGAGCGCCAAGAGCTTGTCAGAATCCTCACAGTCGTTGAACAACTCATGCAGATGCACCTGAAGGCCTTAAAGGACCTGGGTGTGGACATCGAGCAGGAGCTCAAGGCGCCAAAACAGCCCTTGGAGAACAAGATCTAAGATGGCAAAAAAGGAAAAAGGAGGTCCAGCATCAGTTCATCCAGCGACAAATCCTGCTCCTACCCCCTCAGCCCCTCATCCTTCTCCTCAACCGTCAGCCTCACACCCATCTCCTCAGCCACCAACGACTCAGCCAGGACAACCTACACTGCCGCCAGTCGATATCTTCGCAGAACAGCTCAAGAAGCTTCCTCCCGAGGTCCAGCAAAAGCTCCAGGAGATCAAGGTCAAATTAGACGAGTTCAAGACAGATGTCTTGGGCAAGTTTGATGAATACGTCATCGGCATCGGTCTTCTCCCACCACCACGAATCGACCAGAATATGGCTGCGGAAGCCTGGGCGCAGAAGAACAATATCCCTGTCCAACAGCTCACTGAGAAACAAAAAAAAGACGCATTTGACGAGACAGTGAAGAGAGTCAATGAAGAGGTCCATGCTCTCATTTTAATCGACGATTCTGACTCTACCAAGATGTCCAAGCAGGAGCTCAAGGACAAGCTCATCTCCATTATCGACGACATGGCGCGTAAGCGTTCAGAGAAACTCATTCCGACCATCATCATCGTCTCAGAACTGTGGCAGAGCTGTTATGATGCGAAGTTCGACTTGTTGCAATTAGTAGCGATGGCAGCCCCAATCTACGACAAGGGCATGTTGGCAGCCTGTAAGCTTGGAGAGATCCACAAGAACATGGTCCTCAAGAAGTTTGAGAAGTACATCGTCTCCTACATCCTCTTTGGCTCACTCACTCGTGGCGAAGCAAAGCCAGAATCCGATATCGACGTCGCCATCATCATCGATGACACCGACGTCAAGAAAATGACTCGAGCAGAGCTCAAGGACAAACTCAGAGCGATCATCATCGGCATGGGCATCGAAGCCTCAGAGATGACAGGTATCAAGAAGCAGTTCAATATCCAGACCTATATCCTCACCGAGTTCTGGGATGGCATCAAGGAGGCAAATCCCGTCTTCTTCACAGTTTTACGAGATGGCGTGCCATTCTATGACCGAGGCATGTTTATGCCCTGGAAACAGCTTCTCAGAATGGGCAGGATCAAGCCTTCGCAGGAAGCGATCGACATGTTCATGAGCTCAGGTGAGCAGATGGTCACCCGAGTCAAGCGTCGT
>DATDXB010000062.1:0-2481 GCA_035289465.1 Candidatus Nanoarchaeia archaeon | reverse complement strand
TACCGCGACATGAAAGGACAAACGGACTTCCAAATCGTTACGAACACACAAATTCAGAAGAATATCGTCGATAAAATAGGACTCTCCAAATACCTCCCCATGGTCACAACAAACCAAAAAATGAGTTCATAAACCTAGGTTCATAACATCCTTTCTTTCGGACCGTTTCATAGAATGTTTGAGTTTTTGTGAAGACGGGCAGTTTTGGACGCTCCCAAGAGTTATCTTCGTGGACTTGATAGTATCCCTCACGTTCAAGCGCAGGACACGAAAAGCACGCTCGCACAGCGTCGATGAGAGTCATAAAGAGAGCGTGTCCTGGTTCCTTTTAAAGATAACCTCAAGATTTATAATCTATAGCCACTAATATACTCGCTATGGCAACCACCATCCAAGTGAGCGAATCACTCGTTGAGACTCTCAAGAAGAAGAAGCTCTACGACAAGGAGAGTTATGAGGAAGTCATCTGGGATCTTGTCGAAGATTCATTAGAGCTTTCTGAAGAGACAAAGAAGCGTATTGCCATCGCCGAGAAGGAGTTCAAGCAGGGCAAGTTCGTGACTCACGAACAACTCAAGAAGGAATTGGGACTCTGATGTACGAGATTGTCTATTCCCAACAGGCTGCAAAGGATATCAAGAAACTGCCAAAAGAGCTACAAGAACGGATCATATCCTCCCTCGAGAGGATACGGATTAGGCCTTACCCTCACGTCAAAAAACTCGTGGGATGTCCTTACTTCAGGCTCAGGGTTGGAGATTATCGCGTGATCATGGATATCATCGAGGGCAAGATTCTCATTTTTGTGATTGAAGTCGACCATAGAAGTAGGATTTACCAATAAAAGGAGGAAGAGGAATCCATGGGCACACACATCATTACTGGTATCGATGAAGAAACATACCAATTCATCGAGAAGATGGCAATGGCTGAAAAGAAGAGTATGGGTGCAATAGTTGAGAAGGTGATCGACTGGTACTTCCAGAAGAAGACCAAAGAAAGCCACTAGTTCATCATGCTATAACCCTTCCACTGGCCACCCGCCACGCACCCAAATAGCTTATTTAAACGACCTTAGTCAGTATGCTTCTTATCCCGGGCAGGCGGGGCGCAAGAGCCCCTCTACCTTCCCGATCAAATCCATCCACACCTCACCCCAGGGCGTTGAAATGCATCAGTATTTCATGCCTCGAAAGGCCGAAGCCTTTCGGAGGGCCAAAACCCCTGGGTTCATACTCAAAATGTGTGCCATAAAAAGAAACAGGTGATGCCCATGATCGATATGTCAAACCAAACGATTGAGAGATTGTTTTTCGCGCAAGTCCGAAACCTGACCCTCCGAAGAGAGGCGTCATTTGACCTGCAGTGTACCGATGAATGGATCTAGATAAACAAGGAGGATGAGAACCATGGAATTCAAGCGAGCAGAAGAGGAGTTTTACGATGAAGTCGCCATCATGCGCCTGGGCCCTGATGAAGAGGGCCTGCTGAGCCCTGAAGAGGAGGCCTTCTTACTGGGATATATGGCCTCATAGAGTGAACGAGAGTTCACGATATTCACCAGACCTCAGTCTGGTGTAATAGTTCATACGCACCTCAACAACCCCCATCTCCCTCTCTTGAGGGTTTTTTATTTTTCAACGAAAATCTTTTATATGTAGGTACCTATGCATATGCATATGACCAAGGTGGTTTCGCTCTCCAATAGAGCATATGACGAAATGAAGGCCATTAAACATAGTGATGAATCGTTCTCTGATGTAGTGATAAGACTCATTAATAGATCAAAAAAAAGGTCGCTTTCGGACTTTGTAGGCAGGTGGCCGGGACCTCCAGAAGAACTCGACAGAATCCAGAAGATCTTAGATGAGGATAGAAAGAAGTTCAATCTGCGAGAGGTGAAGTTCGATTGATGTATTCGCTCGATAGCAACATAGTCATAGGCATTTTACGCGGCAAGAAAGAATGGTCTGATAAAATTGAAGAACTTTCCGGTGAAGTGGTCTTGACACCCGTGGTCTTATGCGAACTATTCAAAGGGGCACATTTAGCCACAAAACACGAAGAGGCCTTGAACACAGTCAAAGAGTTTATAGATGGGTTTGAGGTCCTAGACTTCACGCAAGATGCATGCGATCTCTATGGTAAGATGTATGCAGAACTCAAAAAGAGAGGCAGACCAACCCAAGAATCCGACCTTATGATCGGCTGCATCAGTCTTGCGCATGGAGCTACATTAATAACCCACAATCACAAGGATTTCTCAAATATCAAAGGACTCAAAGTAATATCGATATGAGTTTAGCCAATTCTCAGTCCATTAGACATTTTCCTTTCCGGTTGTAGGAGAACGATCTCCTTATGCTCACCAATGACGCCAGTAACAAGAATTTCAGAAACAAAATTCGCAATCTGTTTTGGAGCGAAATTGACGACACAAATCACTTGCCGTCCGACTAAGTCTTCTTTCTTGTAGAGCTT
>DATDXB010000061.1:0-4151 GCA_035289465.1 Candidatus Nanoarchaeia archaeon | reverse complement strand
CGCGGTTGTTGGTGTCTGAGACGCCGACTCCGATTGCTGCCACGCCGCCATTCTTCATGATGGTGCGCACGTCTGCAAAGTCCAGATTGACCAGCGAAGGCAAGGAGATGGTCTCAACGATGCCCTTGATCATGGTGGCGATGAGTTCGTTTGCCACCGCAAAGGCTTGTTGGACCGGTAAGTTGCCTGCGATCTTGACCAATCGGTTGTTGTCAATGACGATGACGGTGTCTGCCACTCTGCGGAGCTGCTGCAAGCCGTGTTCGGCTTTGTCACAGCGCGCTCTTTCAATGTTGAAAGGCATGGTGACGGTTCCGATGACAATCGCGCCGATGTCTCTTGCGACTTGGGCAACGATAGGTGCTGAACCCGTACCGGTGCCTCCACCCATACCTGCGCAGACAAAGACCATATCTGAGGTCTTGAGGCAGTCCTTGATGTGAGCAAGGCTTTCTTGAGCCGCTTCAGCTCCCTTCTCAGGGAAGCCGCCGCAACCAAGTCCTCTGGTGCAGTCCTTGCCTAAGAGAAACTTATGATCAGCATTACTGATCTTTAAGTGCTGTGAATCAGTGTTGCAGGCGATGATCTCTGCGCCCTTGATGCCCTTGTTATAGAGCCAGGACACCATGTTGTTGCCCGCGCCACCACAGCCGATGACTTTGATCTTTGCGTTGCCGACTTCTGGTAATGCCACTTCTTGCGCCGCTTGTGCGGCCTGTTTGACGAATAGTTCCATATCGTATCCCCCCTGGTTGTATTAGTGTGGTGTATAGGTTCCACTATGGAAAACTATTTATTGTAGTGTTTCCACAATTCCCCTTAGAAGTCGCGTGCTTGCGCCAACGAGTACGTCAGTACGACAACAACGGAACGGATAACGAAGCAACGGTTCGGATCGCCAAATCCTGATCGTCACGCCAAATTCCTAACAATCGTTTCAACGTAAGAGTTCGCCAAAACTCTTATTGCTTATTCCTTCGCTTCTTTCGTTATATAAACTTTTACACAGAGCAATGTGTATTTCTCAGTGCATTATTTTCACTAGTTTTAGAGATTTATCGTCGATAAGCACTTTTTAGTTATCACTGTTGGATGCGGAACGTTTAAATATCAACTTAGGAGTCACGATGTATGGCGCGACTTGAATTAAGCGGCAATGCCATCACACTTCTTGAACGACGCTACCTCCGAAAAGATGACAAGCGCCGCGTGATTGAACGGCCAGAGGATTTGTTCTTGCGCGTAGCCAGCAATATCGCTTCCGCTGAGATGATGTACAGCGAGCCTGATCTGGTAGAACGCCACCTCAAACGAAGCGGGCTTGCATTCTGGAATCTGTGCCGCAATTCAGAGTTCGCATCACTGATGAGAAAGGACCCTGTGGTCAAACAGATGACTAAGGACTTCTACGAACTGATGACTTCGCTTGATTTCTTACCCAATTCCCCCTGCTTGTATAATGCTGGACAGACATTCCAGCAATTGGCCGCTTGCTTTGTGATTCCTATTGAAGATTCCATGCATTCGATTTTTCAGGGGATCTATCATACTGCGCTAATCCATCAGAGTGGTGGGGGGACAGGGTTCAATTTTTCACGGCTTCGACCTTATGGAAGCTTGGTCAAGGCCACTATGGGTGAAGCATCTGGGCCTGTGAACTTCATGCAGATCTATGATGCCGCAACTGAACAGATCAAACAAGGCGGGCGCAGGCAAGGAGCAAATATGGGCATCTTGTCTGTGCATCACCCTGACATCATCCGCTTTATCACTGCCAAGAGCGACTCCACACTCTTGAAAAACTTCAATATCTCTGTCGCCGCCACAGACTCGTTCATGAAAGCCGTGCGCAATGACTGGGCCTACCCCCTCATCCATCCCCGCGATGGGCGTGTTGTCGAACGACCACGGGCGCGCAAGATCTTCAAACTCATCTGCCAAATGGCCTGGCAATACGCCGACCCAGGCATGGTCTTCATCGATACCATCAACAAACATAACCCCACCCCCAAGCTTGGGGCTATCGAAAGCACCAACCCCTGCGGCGAGATGCCTTTATTGCCGTATGAGGCATGTAATCTTGGTTCCATCAACTTAGCCCATATGGTCAAGGACGGCACGGTTGATTGGGAAAAGCTGCAACGGACTGCGCATCTGGCAATCCGCTTTTTAGACAACATGATTGACATGTGCAACTACCCTCTCCCAGAGATCGCAAAAGCTGTCCTTGGCAACCGCAAAATCGGCCTGGGCGTGATGGGCTTTGCTGAGATGCTCTACCAACTTGGCTTGAGCTATGCTTCTGCAGAGGCACGGGAACTGGGAGGTACGGTCATGAAGTTCATCAATACCCATGCCAAGATGGCAAGCGTCGAGCTCGCCAAAGTACGGGGGGTCTTTTCCAACTTCAAAGGGAGTGTCTATGATACTGGCCGGCGTGAGGATCGGCTGCGCAATGCCACGAGGACCACGATTTCGCCGACGGGTTCCATATCTGTTATTGCCGGGTGCTCTTCAGGCATTGAACCCTTGTTCGCGCTTGCCTATACTAAGACCATGCTCTCAGACAATCATGTCATTGAATACAACAAGCACTTCAAGGTCGCATTGAAAAAAGAGGGCCTCTATAGCGCCGAGATCCTAGAGAAGGTCGCCAAACGCGGCACGGTGGGTAATGTAGGAGGAGTACCTGAATCACTCCGACGCGTGTTTGTGACTGCCACAGAAGTCTCGCCAGAAGACCACATCAAGATGCAAGCCGCCTTCCAAGATCATATCGATAATGGGGTCTCTAAAACCGTGAACTTACCTCGCGATGCCACCATCAAGGATGTCGAGAATGTGTTTTTGCTTGCGTGGGAATTAGGATGTAAGGGAACAACAGTGTATCGTTATGGGTCATTAGATGATCAAGTCCAAACCATGGGCATCGCAAAACGATAAGCCTCGCACCTTTGGAAGAGCAATTATGTCTGCATTCCTACTATCCGCTTGATGCCTTCTTTTGCCTCATCAATCTTCTTCTTAAGATGAGCCCCATAGCGTCCCAAGGCAAAATCCCAATCGCTGAACTTCGATCCATATTTTTCCACAAAGGTGCAAAACTCAATGGGCTGTTTGGCAGGCATCTTTGGGGCTTCATCAGGATAGCCCAAAGTTATTATGGCTACCAGGATGACCTCATCAGGAATTGAGAGCGCACGTTTGACCATGCGCTCATTCATGGCGCCCACCCAGCAGCTCCCCAAGCCCAATTCTGTGGCCGTGAGCAGCAGGTTTTGGATTGCTGCCGCGCCATTTTGATGACTATAGACCTCCACACCCCTCTGGCCATAGAACTGCTTGAGCTTTTGCGTCTGCGAACAGACTGCGATATGAATCGGCGCTTTTGCCATCCACCATTGTTCAAGACAAGATTGGGCAAGCTCATCTCGTTTAGCCTTGTCCTGGATGATAGTGAAATTGAGCTCTTGAAGATTACCTGAGGTAGGAGCGAGATTTGCGGCCTCGATAATTTTGTGGACTTTTTCTGGCTCCACAGAGATATCCAGATACTTCTTGATAGAACGACGCTTACGGATGGCCTCTTGGAGATCCATAGTTCCTCTTTTCGTTTGGGGCATTTATAATGATTGTGTCCCTGCTTGGTCTATAGGTTTGAAGATAGATATCAGGGCACAGAAATGGCTTTAATAGGCTTGAGTTTCCTTTCACCATTTGAGGTGATTGATATTGGCACAAACCTATGGGCCTTTCGGACCGTTTCATCCAGCACTGCTGGCGTACACCATCCAATCGTTGGGTTCTGTGTCGCTTGATGACTGTGTACGCGCAATCCAAGGCGAAGGACGAAAAGCACGAGCACTTGTCGGACCCGACAGCGTAATGGAGCGCACACTTGGTCTTGGGCAAGGGTTTGGAGAGCTTCCTGTGCATGAGCTGAATACTCGATTCCCTTTTGATCCGCACAATTTCAAGAAGACCTATGTAGACAATGATCGAAAGGAATCTTCGGTATTGTCTTAATTAAGTAAGCTTAATAAAGGGGTTCTATTGTAGGTTTGTATGAGGTGTTAGTTTATGGCTCGTCCAAGAGGAAAAATTACGGCAGTTTGTCAGAACAAAGAATGCACTTTTTATCGCCGAGAAAA
>DATDXB010000060.1:0-2604 GCA_035289465.1 Candidatus Nanoarchaeia archaeon | reverse complement strand
TCTCGCCTTCTTGTCATCGACAGGGATATTGATGTGATACATGATGAGCCCTGCAATCGAGGCGCAGACCACGAATAAAAGACCTAATGAGACGATCATCTGAATAGTGAACGGAGCCTCTGCGCGCCTCATGAGAGATAGACCTCTATCGCTGTGTAGATGCCTTGCTTGAGCATCTGCTGATTATCTGCTTGGGTGCCCTCAGGTATCAAACCTATTGATGGTGGTAAGACGAGTTGGACTGCGACTTGGGTATCATCAAGGAGCAGACGCGAATCACCCTCACCCAAGACGGCTAGATTCACAGGAATCATCGGCACAGGCGTCGCGATCGTGCTCAATGTATTTGAAAGAGCACAGGCGAGTTTTCTTGTCTCTTGTAAGTTTGAGGCATCCAAGATGTAGTAGATCCTTGGTTGAGTCACGTTCTGATCAAATTGCAAGGAGATCGTCGTCTGGGCCTTGTCCTGGATTGATTGCGACCTTTCAGCTAATGGAACAAACAACCCTTGCGCCGAACGCTGTTCAACAACACTAAGACTATCGGGAGGGATCTCACTTAGCAAGGATTCGATAATCGGTTTTACTGACTGCTCCTCTGAGGATTGAACAATGCCAGCATCAATGTAGATCTTGCGTTTAGAAGGAGAAATTTTTGGGCAGACTTGTTGGAATGGAAGTGTTGGAACACGATCTGATAGACTCAGACGTCCATCATAGGCCATCACAAAGGCATCTTTTGTAGGCTGTCGAGGATGTGGACCCAAGCCACCGAATGGATAGGTGATGGTGTACCCACCCTTAGTCACCGTCGCTCCTATCCTGTTGTCCTCATAAGAGAAACTGAAGAGACCCATCGGTAGACCCTGATGCAGGATGCGCACGTAGGATGACGACGGGGCTGCTGCTGCCACTGTCGCAGTCAATGCCGCTTCTTTAGCTAGCATCTTCTGCTGAAATGAGGTGTTGTCGCCCAATTTTGAGACAAAAGAGAGCATCGCGACAGCGGCAAAACTGATGAGCACTATCTCGACGATGGCCTGCAAGGGCCGGCTTATCTCTGCTCTTCTACTAGAAGGATGAGTGAACCAACTAAAGATGCATGCGCAAAGCGAGGGATTGTTAAAGCGTGTCTCTCTAGCAGAGAATTGCGCCTGTTTAGTAGCCTGATTGGCGCATTTATTCATATCGCGCATACCTCCCACGAACAGCCGCTCTCGATGAGATCGTCGGATCAAACGCCGATGTCAAGAATAGAAGAGATTCACCAGTCGGCAACAAGGACCTCTCCACATAGAGTTGATTAACATAGAAGTAATTGAGGCCGCTTTTACACGTGCCTATGATGGGAAAGGCGAATTCAAAGTCTTCAATCCCCAACTCATCCCGAAATGCCCGTTGATACAGGACCAAAACCCCTTTCTGGCCAGATTTCACCATATCTGCAAAAAAGAAATTGAATTGAGTATCAGTAGTCCTACGTCTACGATTCTGAAGATCTACATTTATCACCATGCGCCTAATCCCTGAGTCCTGCTCTCCAAGAGCAGAATAATCCCTATTGTAAAATTTTGGCATGAGCACATCATCAATACCCCTAAGTTCCCAACATTTGAGCAAGGGAAGACTGGAAAACCGCGCCTGAATCAGCTCACCCAACTTTGGACATGCGTCCTTGTAACCACAGACACAAGAATTCACCCGACATTGACGGACTTGAGGTTTGGGAATCCTTGAGCCTATTAACGTGACAGCTACCTCATCCTCCTTGCCAAAGAACACCACAAGCTCATCTGTCTCGACTTCCAGCGGAAGAAACGTCGAGACCACATCTGTCGAGTCCTTACGCCACTTCTCCACATGGGCCACCAAGTCCTCCACACTCCCCGCAGTATTTGGGGAAAGAGAGGTTTGAGGAAAGATATACGCATAAATGCCCGCAGCCATAAAGGATAAGAGCACCGCGCCTGCGATGGCAAGGATGATGCCAACTAAGTTCTCAAGCACAATGCCACGACGGTCCATCGACTGAAATCCGGAAAGAGCGTTTTTAAATGTTGAGATTGGATAGACTCGTTTTTGATGAACCTGTGATTCAATCCGGCAAGGGGCGAACAGTCGGCATGGGGGTGATAAGAACGGGAAGAGCCATTTGCTGATCGCCCCAGGTCACGCGTTGAGTACACGAACGATTTTGGCAGTATCTCGCCAATCTCGACTTCAGTTCCGCTACGATTACCTGATCCGTCCTGTAGGAGGGCACGAGGTTTGAGGTCCCCCACGAAATGGCTAAGGTACTGGGTCCTTGCAAGTTGAGGGTGTCGCCGCCCCTGAATTGCACCCTCCACCCAGAAGAAACACTTGAGACATCTATTATCTCGTTAGGACCTAATGCAGCTCTTGCCTGAGACTCAATCTCCTGGTAAAGAGGCTCTAAGGACTGCTGATTACGGGCTTCTTTCAGCTCATATTCAGCACCTGCCAATCTTGCCCTCTTTGTTGATCCTTGCTCTTCCATCGCGAGCCTGAGCCTGGATAAGGCATGTATCACACGGACAATATCGCTGCTCACTACTTGGGTCTCAGAAAGGTCAAACTGCTTGG
>DATDXB010000059.1:0-3056 GCA_035289465.1 Candidatus Nanoarchaeia archaeon | reverse complement strand
CGGACTTCAAAATCAACGCATCAACTCTCTCATCGGGGTAAAGGACGATTTTGCGATCTGTTTTTCACGCGTAGAGAAATGCATCGGCGTAGAAGAGCGGCTTATATCGGCGGAAAATGAACTCGCCACCCTGCGTCCTGTCAAAAGCACTGTCGCAGAATTCGTCCGACTCGCCATTGCCATCAAGGCAGACTTCTCCAGGATCGATGAATTGACCCGCGAATGGAACGCTTATCAACCGACAGGCGATGATGCTGCTGATGTCGCGGCCTTCCGCAAGATCTACGACAAACTCTCTGGGGCCGTCAAGAATTACGAGACCCATCGCTTAGCATATACTTCATTTAGGCAAGAGAACGCCCCCCTGCTTGCAGAACTTGGCGGTCTAGAACCAGTCACCGACGGACAGATGGACGCCGCATTCTCCTTGTATAAACGCAATCTGGATACTTTTGGTAAATACCTCCAACAACATGAGTGAACCTAGCATTGTGTTGATCTGCGGCGATCTCATGTTCCAAGCTAAAGTGCAGGACACTGCACGGCACTTCAAGGTGGCTGTGCATGTGGCTCGTAATGAAGGAGACGTGCTTAGCAAGGTCTTGATGTATAAACCTGCTCTGGTCTTACTTGATCTGTCTTTTGAAGGCGTGCATCCCCTGAAGATAGTGGAGAAGTTAAAATCTGATCCTAAGTTGAAGCAGTACAAAGTGCTTGCCTTTGGGCCTCACGTGGAACGGGACTTGTTTGCGGCGGCAAAACATGCTGGATGTGATGAAGTCATGGCACGCTCGATGTTCTCTGCTTCTCTGGCTAAGATCATGGCGAATCTTGTGGAAACATCCTCCATGGGCCAGATTCGCCCACAGCAAGTCTCTGATGAAGACTTGCCGTGATGGGCGAGATCGCTGAGGCGGCGAAATCTGCACGGTAAGGTTAATATACTACTATTACTACTTCTTCCACTATGGATACCAAGACCATCAAGATTAGCGAGGATAACTACCGTTGGCTGATGGGGGTCGCTGGAGAGATTCAGCAGCGAGAAGGCCGGAGCATCTCTATCGATAAGGCGCTCTCAAGACTTAGGCGCCGGCCCCTGAGCGACTTGTCTGGAAAGTGGAAGGGGACTGACAAGGAAGCTGATGAGATCAAGAAAAAGTTGTCAAAGGGATGGGCATGGAAGATCGGATCGTTCTAGATTCCACAGTCCTCATCGACTTCCTTCGAGGGGACCCTGAACAGACATCATTTGTTCAAGAACATGAACTTTTAGGTACACTGTTCACGACGGTGATCAACGCCTTTGAACTTTACATTGGCGCCTATCGATGCCAGCAGAAGGAGAATAATCTTCGCCTTGTCAAGGAACTCCTCAATCGCCTGCAGATCTTGCCCCTCCACCCCGACATCGCACAACGAGCAGCAGAGATATGCGCCCAACTCGAGCGTGACGGCAACTCTATCGATTTCAAGGACCTCCTCGTGGGCATCATCGCATTGGACGCAGGATGCTCTGTGAAGACCGACAACAAGAAGCACTTCAATCGGATCCCGGGACTGAAGGTCGTTTAATGATGGTGCTAAAGCATAAGCGTTCTCCCTTTGGTGATAATGATTCACGAGCTCAGATGAGGGTGGGCGCAGCGATTGAGATGTACAAAAAAGAAGAGGTCACCCTGAGCAAGACCGCAGAAATCGCAGGTCTGAACCTCTTTGAGTTCAAAGAAGTGCTCAAGGATCGAGGGATCAAGATCATTCTTTCCCACCTGAGCAAGGAGCAACTCAAGAGAGGGACTGAGGTCATCAAACGCCTGAGAACACGATGATCCTTCTGGACACCCATATCTTGATCACGTTTAGTCTGGCGGATAAGATCGACTTGTTGATAGATCTCGTTGTAGGCCATCGATTGGGTATCTCTTCAAACGTCCTTGCCGAGATCAAGAAGGGCCAAGAGAAAGCATATCCTCATGCCGCGTTGAGCATCAAATACGTATTGCAAAGCAAAATAGAAGTCTTGATCGCTACAACAGATGAAACCAGGTTTATTCAGGAATTGCCTTCCAGCTTCGGGCGTGGAGAACAAGACAGCGTCAGCATCGCAAAACACCGCAAGGGCATCTTCCTCACCAATGAGAAACGGATCATCAATTATTGCGAACGAGAAAGAATCTCCTGCATCACCCTTGAAATGATATTGCGCTCACTATGGGAAGAAGGAATCCAAACAAAAGAACAAGTGAAGAGACTCATTGACGATATCGAACAACGAGATAACCTCGTGATTTCCTCTAAAGAAGAGATATTTTCGGAATGAAACTAGAGACCTGTTACGTCGAGGCTTACCTTTTTAAATGACGCTGTGTTAAGCGGCGATTATGTCGTCTCTTGATCAGGATCATTCCATAGAGTCCTTTCTGGATGTGTACGATGCCTTTGGTAGGTTTGAGGGTAATATCTCTGAAGGAGTGCTCACCCCTGGAGATGGAACCCCATTTAGCGTGCAACCACCTACCTATCGATTCCCCAGCGCATTGCGCAGACTGCCTGATGCAGAAGGCAAGCCGACGCCATGGTTTGCATATCTCCCAAAACCTCTCGATCACGAAGATTACGCAACACATATGTTCTATCCTGACAGTGAAGGGCAACGCCTCTTTAGAGAGCATGCCTTCTTTCTTGCAGGTCTTGAAGTGTTTGACAATCCAGAATACTACCTATCCCAACTCGCCTCACGAGAGATCCCCCAAGAGGGCGTGGACACCATGCGACGAGACCTCCTCTACTATGGACAAGAACTCTCTGATCGCCTTCTCTTTGGTTCTGTGATCCTTCCGCAAATCTCTTCATGGCATGACCTGGGTTTTCTTTTCCCCCACTATGGATCCCTAGCAAGACATCTGAGCTCCCACGGAGACGCGTCAAAGATGAGCATTCGCTTTGGCAGGACCTCCTGGGAACAAGGTAGTAAGGGAGCGATCCAGACAGCCTTTGGCGGCGCAGAATTATGCTATGAAATGGAGTCAGACCTCGATTATCCACACGTATTGACT
>DATDXB010000058.1:0-2025 GCA_035289465.1 Candidatus Nanoarchaeia archaeon | reverse complement strand
AGGCATCAAGCACATCGTGGGCATGGACAGCAAAGTCAACCCTCGCGATACCAGCGTGAATATTGTGGTCGCTGAAGCGTTATAATCTTGCTTTTTTCTTTCTCTTTTTTTTATCTTCGTTACGACACAGAATCAGATATCAAACTTCTCTATTCTCGCTTTGGACTTGAGCTCGGAGAGCATCTTTTGCGCAACTTCTTTGCGGATATTCTCCCTGAATTCACGCTCTAAAGAAGGATGCGCCTGTTCATAGGAAAGCGCAAGAGTCGGTTGTTTACCTGTCAATTTGAGCACTATCCATCCCTTCTCGGATCGGATAGGCCCTGAGACCTCACCTACCTTAAGCGCATACGCCACTGTTTCAACCTCATCGGGGAGCATGCCCTTTTGGAACCATCCCAGATCTCCTTTACTCGTCTTTGCGCGAGGATCCAAACTGAGATTCTGGGCCAAGAGCCCGAAATCCTCACCTGCGCGGGCACGTTTGATCAGATCCAACGCAACCTCGATGTCTTTCACCATGATATGGCTTGCGCGAACAGCATCCTTGAGAGTAAAGCTCGCTTTATTGGCATCATAGACTCTCTTGAGGTCCTCCTCGTCAGAGAGGTTCTCGGGCATCACATCCGCGATGAGCTCTTCGATCAATAAGGTGTTTTGTATCGTCGACAGGATATCATCTTCAGTGAGATTGCGCGTGATCATCTGCGTGCGGAACTTCTCCCTTGTCAATCTGGATTTATTGAGCAAGAGATCATATGCGTTTAACACTTCTTGAGGAGCTATGCTGATATTTCTTCGTTTAGCTTCCTGGATCAAGATCCTTTGATCTATCAACTGGTCAAGGAACTCATCTCTTGAGGTCTGCAAAGCGCGTTCAGGACCCATCTCATTGTATTTCTTATCCAGATAGGAAAGACGGATCCGTTCGGTATTGACAATCGCCACCACAGGATCCTCTATCTCCTTTGGAGCGAAGAGGAAGGACTTGACCCCTACCACTAGGACCACAATGAGGATCAAGGCAAGCACGATACCTATCCAAGAAGGCATCTTGGGGGGTTCTTTTTGATCCATACTCTGGCGGTCCTTGGCTCGTTTAAAAAAGCTT
The DNA here is from genome assembly GCA_035289465.1 of Candidatus Nanoarchaeia archaeon. Classification (GTDB taxonomy): domain Archaea; phylum Nanobdellota; class Nanobdellia; order Woesearchaeales; family JAGWAF01; genus DATDXB01. Next base: position 914 of record DATDXB010000058.1, on the reverse strand, counting down.
CGGGCTCTATGAACGAGGGAGTGTCATAAACCTTTTATAGCGTCCCACCCGGAGGAAGACCATGTCCTTTGATATCGTCTTGGGCCGTTCAGAGTCTGATCGTAAGAAACTCGGACTCTCCGGCACCGTCTTCTTGGGCCGCCAATATGTCAAGATGGCCCAGACAACCTCACTCGCCAACAATGTGTATATGGATATCGCCAATGCGCACGTGTTATTTGTCTGCGGAAAACGTGGATCTGGCAAGTGTGTCACGGGCGACACTCTCATCACCCTCAACGATGGCCGTCAAGTCCCCATCAAGGACCTGCAGACCGATGATCACGACATCCTCTGCCTTGATGAGCGCCTCAAGATGCGTAGCTCTGCCAAGTCCGACTTCTTCAAAAGATGGGTGGAAGAGGTCCTCAAGGTCACTTTACGCTCAGGAAAACAGATCACTCTCACTCCCGAACACCCCTTACTCACCGTCACGGGATGGAAACCTGTCGAGGCGCTTAGTGCAGGCAGTAGAATAGCCACACCCAGGACAGTACCATCCTTTGGAGAGCATATCCTCCCAGAACACGAAGCCAAACTTCTCGCTTACCTCCTCGCCGAAGGTCATCTCGGCAACGGCTTTGTGCTCTTCAGCAATTCGGATCCTGATATCGTCTCTGATTTCAAACACAGCGTGGAACGCTTTGATACCCGACTCGCTGTACTCAATCACTCCCATCCTGATTGTTATCGCGTGATCAATCCCTCAAGACATCGCGACACTCAGAGGGTATTACGAGACGCATCAGGACAATTCGTTTCTGGGTCCCGATTTGATTCCAAATCATCAATAAGGCACTGGCTTGAAGAGCTTGAGCTCTACGGTCTTAAGTCCCCCAAGAAGTTCATCCCGGACGCCATCATGTCCGCTCCCA
>DATDXB010000057.1:0-4800 GCA_035289465.1 Candidatus Nanoarchaeia archaeon | reverse complement strand
TTCCTCATCAACACCTGACCGATAGTCACCCCATCGATAATGGCAAAGGAAGCTCCTGGAGGTATCATCATTGGAACATAGCTGAACAGGTACGTCTCAGTGAAAGCTCCTCTCTGGGCGTCCCTGTTTATTGGACCCCATTTCTGAGTAGTCCTGACCGTACCACAAGAGATACATCTCTTCTTTTCGTCGCGATATATAGGGTTAACCATACACATGGTACCTCCATCGCCCGAGCGGTAATCTACGGCATTGAGGCAGTCCTTATCTGAGTCACACAGTCTACCAGATTGGCACTGATATGCGCAGGTACCTCCGCAACGATAGCCATCCTGGTTGGTGTCTGTTCCTATACAGCGACACTGGCTATCTACGCCAGGAGGAAGAGCAGGAGTCGAACCTGAACAGGAGCCATCGCATCGGGTAGTACCACCATAGGATCCACACGCATTACGTGCGCATGGCGAACCCACATCTGCGACACAACAGAGATTATTCTGACACTTGGCTGTCAAGCAATCTGCTCCTGATGAACAGGTCTTACTGAGACCACACTTCGGACAGGTGGGACTGCCGCAATCCACATCGGACTCCTGGCCGTTCTTCACGCCATCAGTGCAAGTAGGCAATGGAGTGCATTTAAATTCGGCATATTTATTCGCTCCATCCATGGTCGTATAAGCATAACCGCCACAAGAGCTTTTCCAGGTGACTTGCTCTCCGTTCTTGCCCGAGATATCGGCTACCACACAGGCGCCAATCCCCTTACAAGTCCCTTTTTCAGAATAGCAGTCTTGTGAAGTAGAAGCAGGTTGTCCCGTAATCGCATCCATAAACAGACATTTTACAGATTCGCGAACAGTATCTTGGCAAAGCCCATCAGTACAGACTCCGGATGAACAATCAGTGCCCACGACACATCTCTTACTTGAAACGCACCTTGGACACGCCGGACCTCCACAATCCACATCCGATTCTACACCATTCTTTCGTCCATCGGTGCACGTGGGAAGAGCCTGGCAAATTCCCCCAACGCAATTCAAGGATTTGCAGTCTGATCCTGTCACACAACGCTTGCCATCATCACAGAAAGCGCATAGACCACCGCAGTCTACGTCGGTCTCGACGATCAGGTCGGGTTCGCCATTAGAACAGAGGGCCTGCTGGCTCCTACACACATAACCTACACAAAAGAGCCCCGCCACGCAATCCGAGGCAACAAGACATTGCCGCGTTTCGACGCATTTGGGACAAGTAGGTCCACCACAATCCACATCAGTCTCTTGGGCGTTCTTCACACTATCAACACACGTTGGCGCTGAAGGCGGGACAGTCGTTGGCTGAATAGTAGTAGGCTGGGCAATAGCTTGACAGACCCCACCCTGACAGAGAGCAGATACACAATCGGCTCCAGAGACACAGACCTTACCAGCAGCGCATTTAGGACAGGTCGGACCGCCGCAATCCACGTCAGTCTCGACACTATTGCGCAGACCATCAACACAGGAAGGCTGAGGCAAGACCAACAACTGCTGGGTCGGAGGGGGGACAAAATCAGATCCGCCCCTTGTGCCACCGCGAGTACCGCGCGTCGCATCACCACTCAACGGATAAGGAGAATTGACCAATTCAGTGGCAAGCAATCCCGCCACGAGAAGCAAGAGTACAATACCTGAAGTGGTAGCTCTGCGATTCATGCTATTTCTCTCACCCTGCCCCTATTAATATCTTTTGTCTGAGAAGATCCTTCAGAGAAAAAGCTTTTATAATCGCCCGAGCTTGTGCTTTCTTTGGAGGTCATCATCATGGAAAGAAAACACGAAGGACATCAAGAACACGGCCACAGCCACTCAATCCACCCCACCGCACTAGGAGTGTCGTTGGGAATCCTTTGGGGAGCCTGCATGGCGATATTCACCATCGCAAACATGCGCAGTGGATACCTGTCAGGGCTCTTTGCACTCTTGCAAGGCATGTATCCCGGATACGCCCTGAGCTGGGGCGGAGCGTTAGCAGGACTGGTCTTTGGCTTTGTCGACGGCTTTGTCGGCGGCTGGCTCTTGGCATGGATCTACAACAAGATGCTCGCCAGACTCTCGCATTAGAATTTTGTTTTGTTTGATTTCTTTTTCTAAATATCCAGACCTTATCCCTACTTATTGCTGCTGTTGAGCCTGCTGAGCATCATAGGCCTGGATGGCATCCTGCACAAAGTCCTCGACTTGATCGCCACGGATGGCAAAACCAATGCCTTCAAAATCCTGCTTCTTCATGGTGTTGATGCCCACAATCTTTCCTTGAATATTGATGAGCGGGCCGCCGGAATTGCCCGGATTAATCGAGACATCAGTCTGCAAGAACTTGACGCCATCAGAAGTCTCCCTCTCTAGCGCCGAGACAATGCCTTCGGTAACAGTGAAGTCCAGACCCCCTGGACTCCCTAATGCCGCGACTTTCTCACCGACACGCACATTGCGATCATCCTCAAAGTCCAACTCGGTGAATCGGTCATCTGCGTCGCCGATCTTGAGCAAGGCAAGGTCGTATTTATCCGACTTTGCGAGCAATTGGACAGGATGGACCTTGCGATCATAAGTGACCACCGCGGCTGACGTCGCACCCTCCATGACATGTTTGTTGGTGACGATAAAGCCCCTGCTGTTGATGATCGCGCCTGAACCCACACCTGAATTGGTGCGGACCGCAACGACTGCATCGATGATCTTATCGAGGATAATGGTGAAGTCCTTGGACTGAAGATTGAGCGTGAGCAGATCCTCTTGGAGCTGTTCGCTGGTCTTTTGGATCTGGGAGATGCCTGCCTGGGTCTCTGTCCGGACCGAAGTGATCGACTTTTGCTGATCGATCAAACGCTGATGGAACTGATCATCCACCTGCTCCAACTGCTGAGCCTTGATGTCCAACTTTTGGTCAAGGACGAAAACGGATTCTTGCAGGTCTGAGCGCGTGTCTTGGACTGATCGCTCCAAACGCAGCGATGCCTGAGCCAAATCACTCCTGAGCCCCTGCGTCGTCTGATAATGATAATAGCCAAAGCCGCCAAATGAGCCTACTAACAGGGCGATGGTGATGAGAAAGAAGATGGTATCGCGTTGCATCGCAACTATTTTCGAATGAGATTATAAAAGACTTATGGACAACAATAATGGTCCCACCCGGATTTGAACCGGGGACCTCCACCTTGTGAAAGTGGCGTCATACCGCTAGACCATGAGACCGAATTGTCGAGAACTAACGATGAGAGATTTATAAGGCTTTACTTCGGCACCCAGACTGCCGAAAACACATTGGGAACATCAAGATCCCTGCAATATGCCCCATCGGATGTTCTGAAGATCCTGATCGTGTTGTCGGTGATGTCTATCTTGTGCAGCCGATCTAAGGATACCATCGATGGTTCCATCTTCCGCCATTCGCCAAAGAAGCTTCCGGGAGCGGTGGACTTATAGTGTCTATTATCATGATAAGAGCTCATACGAGGAAGATAGAGAACCGACTTGCCAAGACTGCTTTGTATCCTGAGCGCGACCCTGCGGTCAGAGGTGTGGCGGACCATCTCCACATCCGAAAAAAAGACAGGCCCTTTCTCGTCCTCGCCTATCTCCACCCTCTTGATCTCCTCAAGCGCGCTGTCGTAAAGGATTGCCTGATACTTACCTGCATTGGGAGCGATGGCCACAATCATCTTCATCCCCGGGACATAAGCGATACGCGGCACCACAGAGGGATCGCCATCAAGATCCTTGCGTCGAGGCGCTCCGATAGGGACACCGACCTTCATCCGCTGGGCAAATAAAGAATAGTTCTTGCGCAAGCCCGTGGCAAGACCCATGACCAAGTCATCATACTGCAGACTCGACTCCAGATCATCATGCGCTAGGCGCGCGGAAGCGTATCTCTCCTCGAGCTTGCCCGAGAGTATCCTTAAAAAAAAGGATGCTAAAGGGGCCGGTACACATTCGCCCTCCATCATAGGCACAGTCTCTCCCCAGGTCGGAGCCCGGCCTGTCGCCGCATAGAACAGCACCGCACCGATACTCCAGAGATCCCCTTGTACAGTAGCAGGAGCTGCCTCCCCCATCAAGAGCGCCTCGCGCACCTCGGGCGAGGCGAAGATGTTGCGCGTCGATGTTTGCGCTCCCTGCCTCAAGGACGAACTTGAGACAGAATTGACAAAGACCGGCTTGCCCACTGGCCCTTCTTGTTTGCGGATGCCAAAGTCCGTGTATTTTCGGACAACCCTTGCGGTCAGAGGATCAATCCCTTGAAGGATATTTGACGGTTTGATATCACAATGGGTCAAGGCTTCAAGGCCCAGCCGCTGTGAAGCTTGGATGTTAGTCTGGCCCAGTCGATGGAAATAATCAATACCTTCCAATAACTCCAGACCCAGGGCCACGACCTGGTCGACGCCCAGTTTGGATTTTTGGATCACGTCCGCAAGAGACGACTGCATCAGCTCTTCGACGATATACGGCAGGCCCTCGTGTTCCCCCTGATCCACCAAGTTCGCACTATAAGGACAGCGACCTATCGCGGAGAGGACCATCCTCCTGGTACGGATGTCACTCACCCCCTCATCATTGTGAGGCAGCTTGAGCGCAGCCGAGAGATTGCCAAAATCATCAAAGTGACCCTTAAGGGTCTGTTAAATAATAACTTTCGCAAAGTATATTAAGGAGTAATTCTTGGGGATTTACTGTGAAAGTTGAGAAAGTTATTCGGGAGAAGTATTTGCTCATGAATCCTACTCTCAATGAGCAGTCGCGTCGTCGATGG
>DATDXB010000056.1:0-3003 GCA_035289465.1 Candidatus Nanoarchaeia archaeon | reverse complement strand
CAGTTCCCTTCTTGGCATTGGAACCCTGGAGCACAGAGCACTGCTGCACACGCATCTGTGGGTTGCAATGCTTCTTGCTCGGCTGTGGGCTCAGCGCCAACAGGCACGCCCTTGAGCGTGTTTGGGGTACAAGACGTGATTAGGACGAGTGCTATTAGCAATGCAATGAGCGATTTATCCATGGATTCGCAGAAACGGAGAGCCCTTAAAAAGATTGTGCCGTCAAGCAGCGCTTGCATGCTGCTCGGCGAGATTAAGGATATCCTCTAAGCGGAGGCTTGCACACACCGCCACATTCTTGAGGGGAAAATCTTTCTTTCTGCCCATGGAGACTCCAAAGACGCTCTTGAGAGGAGCAACGAAGCGGGGATCCTGCGGGACAAGCGTCACCAGATGTTTGAACAGGTAGGGAGGAATCAATCTTTCCTCCAATTGGAACGCCGCAATGAACTGGCCCCCATGATCCCTATTCTCAGGGACTGTCGGCGAAAACGGACGGTACTGCGAAACCGAAGCGCAATAGGTTTCGTATGCCGCACGACTGATAGTGATGACCCCATTGTCCACAGGACCAATCAAAGGACGCCCTTCAACTAAAGCCGCAACATATCTGCGGGCCTCATCGTACTCGAGCATGATCTGCGGAGTCACGATCGCTAGAGCGTATCCCTCGACGACTCGTTCATAGATCTCCCTTCGCAAATCAGGTGTAGCCCTGAGAGGGAACTCGACCATGCCTGCGATGACGCACGCATGAATCAAATCTTGTTGAGCATGATAGAATGTGCCGAGCCGCTGTTGGAGATCCAGCCGAGGCTCAGTCCTCAGTTCCTGACGAATCATAAATCAGTCAAGAATACGCGATATTTAAGCGTGCTCTATATAAACTATAGAAACATAATCAATCTTTCTTGGAGATATAGACACGATAGCCGCTCTTTGTCTTGACTGTCGCGACATTGCCAAAGATGGACTCCATGATGTTCGCCAATGTGGCGCCGCCTTTTTGATGGCGCGCAACGAGCTGGAAATTGCCGCCTTTTTTGAGATGCTCAAACGATTCTTTGATGAGCCTTTCACAGACGTCCCTGCCTGCAGATTGTGGTGGGTTGAGGAGGATAGTGTCGAATTCGTCAGGGATCTTTACGAAACCATCAGAGATCACTGTTTTTATCTCGACGTGATTGTTCCGAGAGTTCTCTCTTGCACTGAAGACTGCGCGCTCGTTGATGTCGGAACAGGTGACTTGCAAGGAGGGGAATGCTTTTTTGAGCGCTATGCCCACAGGACCATAGCCACACCCTAAGTCCAAGAGATGTTCATTGCCCTCAATCTGTGCGTATTCGATAAGCACCGCTGTCCCTTTGTCAATGCCAGAAGCTGAAAAGACACCTGAAGACGTGGTGAACTGCAGATCAAGACCCCTCAGATTAGTCCTGATCGTCTCTTTTTTCTGAGGGGAGGTCGGTCTTGATGTGAAATAGTGCTCAGCCATCAGCCCATCACGTCATACCATTGGTAGAGCAACCTATCAACGGATCTCAAGAGCTCAAAGTCCTTGCCAAAGAGAACAATACAATCTCCATTGAGCCAGATCTTGGACTCTCCTTCATCCTTGATGAGGATGACTGACGCATTAGGCTTGCCACAGGAGAGAATAGGCCTGTTCTTACACGTGTCTGTCTCATTCTTGGTGCAGGCCGCCACTGGTTTTACTTGCAAGGCTTTGACCATGTTAAGCGAGAGTTCCAAAGTGGCGACTGCTTGAGTCGAGAAGTTGCCTTGCGTGGGGTCAAAGGCGATGAAGACTATTGGACGGTTGAACGACTCATTGAGCTTGCCTTGGATCGTGACATTCTCGACTTGACGAGGATTGAATCGTAATGGGACTGAATAGATCGTGTCGCCCCTCTGCCAATCAAAACGCCAACTGCCCTCCTTATCTAAAACGAAATGATTCGGACCGTAATCAAACTGGTTCTCTAACGGTCTTGGAGCGTAGAGTGCGAATCCGACGATGAGCAGAAGAGTGAGTCCTAAAACAAAGATGGCCACTGAAAGGACATAACTTGCCGTGCTGTATTCATCCTCTTTTTTTGGAGGGGGCGTTGGTGACTCTGCTATCGGGGCGTTTTTCTCCAAGGGATTTGGACCCCTATCTTTATCAAGACCATCCTCACTCATGAACTCATCACTCCCAACAAACGGTAAGAAAGACGCTCAGAGAGACGGAGGGCGTCAATGTCACTTCTTGCTATGGCACGGATGCAATCACCCTCTAGCTTAAATGCCGATTCATTGCCCAATTCCCACGAGATGACTGGGACATAAACCGTCGCTTGGCTGCAATCCGCCTGCAAGAGGCTTGGGAATGGCGTGTTGTTGATGACTGCTCGCTGGACATAGATGTCAAGGACTTGACCCAAGACATTCTCCAATTCATACTCAATAAGGCCACCTGTGGTGTTTATCTGGGATTGAGGGTCATATGTGAGCGTGACCGACTCTGCGTCCCTGATCCTATCGACGATCTGATCGTCTAAGAGGATGTTGGTGAGGGAATCTGGGAGGGCTCCAAAGAGAAGCTCTTGTTCATTGACCACCACACTATATCCCTGGTTGGTGCGGACAAATTTGAAGCCATTATACGTGACTGTGTCTGAGCCATCTGACGTGTACGATGCGATGAATCCTATCGTGGAAGTCATCATGATCAGGCCGAAGAAAATCGCTATGAGTGTTGATGGCGAGAATAAACGCTTCTTTGGTGTCGGATTGTGCTGTCTCTTGGGCCGGTATGCCTCTTCTTTGACCATACGACGGGCTGGATGATGGGCGTTATATAAAGATTATGAGCTTGAGGGAGACATTCTGATTAGTCCGTGATTTCGACAAAAATAGCGACTTCTTGGAACCTTGATTGCGTGTGGAACTTGGTTTATAAAGAAAATAAGTGGTTATCGTCGATAAGATTATATTCTACCGACGATAACCACACCTCAG
>DATDXB010000055.1:0-2054 GCA_035289465.1 Candidatus Nanoarchaeia archaeon | reverse complement strand
AACACTAACAAACGAAGTGAATGCATGGACAACAGGACGGAACAGGAAAAGAAAGAAGATCGTATGGACATTCACAAAGCAAAAAGCAGACCTGAAACTCGGAAAACATTATGTTTCATAATTATCGTGTCAAGCTACTAGCGATATGATCTATGAACAGACCAGAGAGGTGTCGCATTATTTTTGCTTCACGTCGATGGCGTTTGAGTGATGTTGGCGTTGCTTGATAAGGGACTTTAAGGACGATATCCGTGTGTTCTTTTCGGCGGTCTGAGCAGAGGTAGACTTTGCCATAGCGCCCTGTTCCAAGGTGATCGTGAACAACGTATCGGTTTCCGTAGATAGATTTGGGAGAATAGGGGACTGTAGTTGTGGACGTGGTAGTATCGGCCATATCTTCACTCACTCTTGCACAAGGAGAAGTGGCCTCTTTAAAAGTTGAGTAGTAACCTTTATAAAAGGGCTTCGAATTCTCCACGGTATTCGCAGAACTTCTGCGAAACCAAACGGGCTCCAAGGAGCCGCGCCGCAAGGCGTGCGAAGTCGAGGACTTCGCGGCACCAGCAGTTCGCTGCTGAGCGCGCACAATCGGAAAGGTTTCGGACAATGCCATCACAATTTGACGCAAAGCAACAGGACCTTGTCATCAAGGCAGCTGAATCCTTAAAGACCCATAAGGAGATCACACCTCCTGTCTGGGCGGGTTATGTCAAGACAGGTATGCACAAGGAGCGTCCTCCAGTCGAGAAGGATTGGTGGTACCTCAGATCAGCATCAGTATTGAGGCGCATCCGCGTTCTAGGTCCAATCGGCACATCTAAGCTTCGCAGATTCTACGGTGGCAGGAAGAACCGCGGCTATGCTCCAGAGCGTTTCTACAAGGGTTCCGGCAATATCATCAGAAAGATTCTCCAACAGCTCGACAAGGCTGGCCTCTCAAAGCAAGTCGATGTGCAGGGTCACAAGGGCCGCGTAGCGACGGCAAAAGGCATGTCGCTCTTGGATAAGGCCGCCCAGCAGGTCCTTGCCAAGTCGCCCAAAAAATCGATTGTCCCCGAGATCCAATTCACAGAAGTCAAGCAGGACAAGCCCAAGAAGAAGGGCAAGAAGCCTGCTGAAGAAGGTGCCGAGCAGTCTGCTCAAGGCGAACCCGAGGCGCAAGCGGCTCCTGCCCAATCAACTACTGAGGCAAATGGACAATGACTCGTTTCATTCATCCTGCAAAAAAGAAGCGTCTTGGCAAGCAGTTGCGCAGGACCAAGTGGGCTCCGTTTTGGACCGTGCCAAAGATTTATGGCAAGGGCAGAAGGGTCCATCCTGGTCGTCACACGACAGTCAAACGCAATTGGCGCAGGACTAAGTTGAAGAAATAAAACCATGGCAATCCTTGAAAGAACCTACAATGTCCCTTTGCGCAGACAGTGGCTTAAGGTACAGCGCCACTACCGTGCAAAAAAAGCGATGACTGGCTTGCGCGAGTTCTTGGTGCGTCACATGAAGTCTGAGAACATCAAGATCGGTCCTTATCTGAACGAGTTCGTTTGGGCAAATAGCATGAAGAATCCTCCTCATCACGTCAAGGTCCAGGTCAGAAAGCATGACGATGGCCTTGTCCTCGCTGAGCTTGAAGGCAAGCAGATGTTCACTCCAAAGAAGAAGGAAGAGAAAAAGGAGAAGAGCAAGATCGAGGAGAAGATCGAGCAGATGGTGGGTAAGCCTAAGCGGACCGCTCCAAAGAAGGAAGACTCAAAGGAGAAGACTGCGGATTCCCAAAAGTCGGAACCAAAGCACGCTCCTAAGGAAGAGCCTAAGAAAGTCGCGCCTGTAACAAAGGAGTCTCATCACCCTCACACGCCCGAATCAAACAAGCAGGGCCCGACTCTTGCAGACGAGCACACGCATCATCACGGCAGTACGAATAAGTAGTTGAGTTCTCAGCGTATTTTTCGAGGATAATCTCTCACCGCATTCACCTTCGATCTCTACCTCATCTTTATAACTACTCTGTAATACTCACACAATAGAAACGGTTATAAACGTCCATTCACTCCCTT
>DATDXB010000054.1:0-5597 GCA_035289465.1 Candidatus Nanoarchaeia archaeon | reverse complement strand
GTGAGGTGGTTACAAAATGTAACCAACTGAAATTACTGGCCTCTGATGGAAAATATTACCTTACAGATTGCGCAAATACGGAGATTCTATTCAGAATCATCCAATCCATCCCATCTAAGAACGCCGAGCCATTCAAGTTATGGCTCGCAAAAGTAGGCTATGAGCGTATACAGGAGATCGAAAATCCTGAATTGGCTCAAGAACGAATGAAATTGCTCTACGAGCAAAAAGGCTATTCTAAAGATTGGATCGAAAAACGACTTCGAGGCATAGCTATACGACAGGAATTGACTGGTGAGTGGAAGCAGAGAGGGGTCAATGAACAGGTTGAATTTGCAATCCTCACCAACGAGATCAGTAAGGCCACCTTTGGCAAGACTGTTGATGAGTATAAGACCCATAAGAACCTCAAAAAAGAGAATCTCAGAGACCATATGAATGACTGGGAGCTCATATTCACCATGCTCGGTGAAAAAGCCACAACTGATATCACAAAAACACGAGATGCCCAAGGATTTGATTCTTGTAAACAATCTGCACAAAGAGGTGGACAAATTGCTAAAAATGCGCGGAATGAACTCGAACGAGAGACTGGAGAATCTATAATCTCTAAAGACAACTTCCTTACTTTTGACGAAAAGAGAAAGATCCCACAAAGAAAGAAACCTAGTAAGGGCTAGGTTTGATTCATTCCACCGTCACTGACTTCGCGAGATTCCTTGGTTTATCGACGTTTAATCCTTTCAAATCTGCAACGTGATACGCAAAGAGCTGAAGAGGCAACACCGCGAGAATCGGCTCAAGCAAAGGGTGTGTCTCGGGCACGATGAAGACCGTCTCTGCGAGTTTGTCGATCTTCTCATCACGCTCATTGACCACGGCAATGATCCTGCCTTTTCTCGCCTTAATCTCCTCCATATTACTGATGATCTTGTCATAGGTGTGATCCCGTGGAGCGATGAAGACCACAGGCATGTTCTCATCGATTAATGCTATCGGACCATGCTTCATCTCGGCAGCGGGATACCCCTCCGCGTGGATGTAGGAGATCTCCTTGAGCTTTAATGCCGCCTCTAATGCCACAGGAAATTGCAAGCCACGACCGAGATAGATCATGTTCTTAGTGTGGACAAAATTCTGTGCCAAGTCCCTGATGCGCTCGGATTCCTTGAGCACGGAGCTGATCTTGTCAGGCAGAGAGTATAATTGCTCGACAAGGGCATGATCAAGTCCAAGCCCCTGACGCTGATGGATGTAGAGCCCTAACAATGCGAGCGCGATGATCTGACAGGTGAAGGCTTTTGTTGATGCTACTCCTATCTCCGGACCTGCGTGCAGATATATTCCTGAGTCCACTTCTCTGGTGATGGTGGAGCCTACGACATTGACGATACCCAAGGTCTTTGCGCCCTTGCGCTTTGCTTCCTTGATAGCCGCTAAGGTATCTGCGGTCTCTCCTGATTGCGAAATGGCGATGACCAGGTCCCTAGGACCTACCTGAGGATCGCGATACCTGAATTCTGATGCATAATCGACCTCGACAGGGATATTGGTGAGACGCTCAAGGATATGCTTGCCTATGAGCCCTGAATGCCAACTCGTGCCACAAGCGACAATGACTATCCTGCGCAAAGAATCCACGTCGATATTGACGGTGAGCTTGATCTTGTCTCCTGTGATACGACCCCTCAATGCATTCTTGATCGCTTCGGGTTGTGAGAAAATCTCCTTTTGCATGAAATGTTTGAAGCCGCCCTTCTCGATCTGGTCGACAGTCCATTTGATCTCATGGACCTGTTTGTCGACTGATTCTCCGTTCGCTTTTCGTAATGAGACTCCTGATGCCGTGACTGACGCCACCTGGTCGTCTTCGAGATAAATGACTTTGTTGGTATGCGAGAGGATGGCTGCTGCATCCGAAGAGACGAATTGCTCACCCTCACCCAGACCAATTAAGAGGGGTGAACCTCTTCTTGCGGCGATGATCCTTTGTTCTCCTTTGTGGACTACGGCGATGCCTAACGCCCCTTCTAATACTGAGAGTGTCTTGATGACTGCCTGTTCGATGTCTTTGTCGAAGAACTTGCGGATCATGTGCGCGATGACTTCCGAGTCTGTCTCAGATTGAAAGACGACGCCCTCTTGTTCCAAAGCCTTCTTCAGGCCCTGATAGTTCTCGATGATTCCATTATGGACGATGGCGATCTCACCAAAGGAATCTGAGTGAGGATGCGCATTCCTCTCTGTCGGCGGACCATGCGTCGCCCAGCGCGTGTGCGCTATGCCGCAGGTGGCCCGATTGGTCTTGGTCTCAGGCACCTTTTCAAGCTCAGCGATCCTCCCAGCACGCTTGATGACGACCAGACCTTGTTTATCGACGACGCAGAGCCCTGCACTATCATAGCCCCTATACTCCAATCTATTGAGACCTTGCAGGAGGATGGGAATCGCAGGTTTATCGCCGACGTAGCCGATGATGCCGCACATGTGGGTCTGAGGAAGAACCAACAATATATAAGCATTTTCGGAGAGATCGCAGATTTAAGCACAGAAGTTTTTTAATGAGTAAGCTTCCCTTCGCTATCATGAAAATCAAGACAATTATCTCTAGTTTCTTGCCAGCCGTACTGATTTACCTCTTTGACCTGGTAGTCCTCAACCCCCTTAATGCCTACCTCTATTATCCTCGCATCGATATCCCCATGCACTTTTTTGGAGGCATGAGCATCGCTTACGCGTATCTTGGCTTGATGGGTGATCTCGAACAGAAGAAACACTTTACGGCAGATCCCTGGCTGAAAAACCTCTTTATCGTCTCTCTTGTCGCCTTCACCGCAGTCGCCTGGGAATGGTACGAATTCATACTGTCGATTGGTCTTGATATCATCACCCAACCCAGCGAAGCTGACACGATGAAGGATTTGCTTGTCGGGACCCTCGGAGGCTTGGTCTGGTGTTTATTGAACAAATTGAACACGAGTCGATCTTCTCCAAAAAAGACTAGATCCCTACGATCATGACCTCGACAGACATCGACTCCATCATCAAGATTCTACGCCGCGAGGTCGTCCACTACAAAGTCCCTGTCGTCGATTTGATCCAGGTCCAGACCAAGGATCCCTTCAAGGTGCTTGTTGCGACTATATTGTCTGCGCGCACCAAGGATGAGACGACTGCTGTCGTGTGCAAGCGATTGTTTGGGAAGGTGGGTAAGTTGGAGGATTTGGAGCATGTATCTGAGGCTGAGCTGCGCGAACTCATTTATCCTGTCGGATTCTACAAGACCAAGGCCAAGCACCTTAAGGAACTTCCTGCGCTGATGAAGGAAGAGTTTGACGGAAATGTTCCGCATGAGATTGACGACCTGTTGAAATTGCCTGGAGTGGGACGCAAGACCGCCAATTTGGTCAGGGCAGTCGCTTTTGAGAAGCCAGCTATATGTGTCGACGTCCATGTTTGGCGAATCTCAAATCGATTAGGCTATGTCAGGACCAAGACGCCGCATGAGACTGAGATCGCTTTGCGCAAGAAACTCCCAGAGAAATATTGGACTACATTCAACACCATGCTTGTGGCTTTTGGGCAGAATATCTGCCGCCCTGTGTCTCCGAAATGTTCTGAGTGTCCTATTAATCAGTATTGCAAGAAGATCGGCGTGACGAGTACGAGATGAGCGAAACCTTTTTATACTATAGTGAACTATAGCCTATTATAATCTGTTAGAACAGCATCTGAAGAGCAGGAGAACTAGAATGACTACGATTCAAATAAGCAAAGAGTTACACACGCTGCTTGAAAAAAGGAAGCTCTATGATAATGAACCCTTCGAAGATGTCATTTGGGATATGGTGGAGGATTCCCTAGAGATCAATGAGCAGACCAAGAAGAATCTCGCGAAATCACGAGCAGAAATCCGATCTGGAAAGGTCCACAGCCTCGAACAGATCAAGAAGGAGCTCAGAATCGATGTATAGTATTGTCTTCTCAGATTCTGCCCAAAAGCAGCTCTTTAAACTTGAGAAAGCACTCCAAGAGCGGATCATTCGGACTCTTGAACGAATCCGTGTGAGACCAGAATCGTTTGTGACTAAGCTTGTCAATGATCCTGCCTACAAATTACGAGTAGGCGATTATCGGGTTCTCCTTGATATCGACCAACAGGAAATACTCATCCTGGTCATTGAGATTGGACACCGAAAGAATGTCTATGATTAGTCTTGTTGACCGAGCTTATTGGACAATCATCTAATCCGTTATAGAGAAGTCTTCTCAACACGAACATCCACCAGATAGACCCCAGTATCATATCCTTCTGGGACTTTGCTCGTTTTGTCCACATCGTTTTGTTCCTGAGCCATATCAATTCCTAGAGGGATGAACTCGGCTCTCATCAGCATATATTCTCTCCGAGGCGATTGTTCACCCATAAACTGATTTTGGCAGAACCCTTTATCGTAATCCTTATCAGCTGCTTGGCGTGCTGTCTTGGCCCCATAGGTCGCGAGGATATAGCACCCTCCTGGTCTTAGAACCTTGTAGACCTCTTCAAAAACCAGTCTATGACTTGCGCTTATCGTGGCAAGCTGAGTGATATGAGTCCAATTCATTCTCGCCAAGACCTGCAGATACAGATCAATGTTTGCCTGCCCATAAGGAGTCACATCAAAAAAGTCGTCAGGCAAGCGACGCTCACCTAGCGCGTACGTTGGGAAACCCCTCTCATCTCTGCCCCTCATGAGATCTCTACGATTCACAAAGACCTCGCGGGCGATCCCACTCTTATGCGCATATCCATTTCGAGTCATGGTCGCCGGAATAGCTTCAAGAAATGCTTGATTCAGACGTCGAAGAAATGATAGGTCTTTGCTGTCAAATCCCAAATACGGAAAAGCCCATGTCGCATACTCACAAGGAGGGAGACCGCTTGCACCTAAGGTAAACATATCTCCTGATACTAATTGGACCTTCCCTTTCAAGGAAGAGTCTATTTTGACTTCCAAGGGAGATGAGCGCCTCAGTACTTCAAGTCCTTGCTCCCTCAAATAGCTTTCGGCAGTCTGTAATATTGAGGGTGAAGCGTCAATACCTATCGCCACAGCGCCTTGCTTTGCTAGATGAGCTAAGAACACGCCTGTACCGCAAGCGATGTCCAAGCAAGCCTTCCCCTCTGCATCAGGAAAGATCCCTTTGAGCAGCTCAGCGTACACCTTACCGTGAGTCTCATCCAGAGCCCGATTATGCCAATGGACGGTGTTCGTATTATCATATTCGTAGGCATGCGCCATATTATCGACTAATTTCATGACCCTTAAATAGATTAGTCTTGCCGCAACATTTAAGTATATGTTTAAACATAAACATAGATATGGTAACCAAGACAATCACCGTCACAGAAGATGCGTATGAGAGCATCAAGAGCCTCAAATCCAAAGAGGAGAGCTTCAGCGAACTCTTTTTGCGTCTCTCGGACCAGAAAATGAAGATCAAGGACCTCTTTGGGATCCTGGGTAAGAGCGAGGAAGAAGCCAAGCTCATGCAACAGCGTCTCAAGCAGTACCGGCAGAAGTTTTCTAAGGACGCGGAGGAACGACGACATG
>DATDXB010000053.1:0-2209 GCA_035289465.1 Candidatus Nanoarchaeia archaeon | reverse complement strand
TTTCTCGACCAAGATGGTTCTTTAACGGAATACTTCAAACAGCAAGGAGATGTTCCTGGTCTGAGGCCAAGGCATCTCACAGGCGACCTGGTTGATACTCACATTAAAAAAGGAATTCTCCTTGGCAAGAGTATATACGTGCCGAGAAATTTTATATTGGACGGATTCGTAGGGCCGGATATGATTGTCTCCCAACTAGAGAGAGCACTCTCTCACTACCGTTTGACTGAATCTAGTATAGGGAGGTGCGCTTATCCTACTTGCTCTGAAGACCAAGTCCTCAATAACGATCAACGGTTTCCGCATCACAATATCGCGGCTTCAGAACTAGATTTGCGATTTGCTTTCAATGGAAGTTTTACTGAAATTGGCATCCATGTTCTTGACGCCCTGGATAAAGTAGGTCTGTCGCAGGAAGATGCTCCTCAGTCAAAATCCTATCACCCTTCACATCACTATCACGAAGGAACCCTACTGCGCCACAATTCCTTTGGCGAAGGTAAAGTGCTCAGTTCAGGACCACGTTCTATCGATGTCGATTTTGGCGAGCATGGTGTCAAGAAGTTAGTGCATAGAAAGAATTAACTTATGCACCAGAGTTGCCTATACCAATCAACGCGACTCCTGCTACAATCAAAGAAACTCCCATCCACTTGAAGCGATTCATCTTCTCGCCCAAGAACTTGGTCGATAAGAAGCAGACCCAGGCGTAGCTCAAGGAGAGGATCGGGTACAAGAGGGAAAGCTGACCGCCTTTGAGCGCCGGAATGAAGAGGGAGACTCCGACGACATAGAACATGCAGCCTGCGATGAGCTCCCAGTTCTTCCAAGGCATGATTGAGGTGAGTTTTGCTGAGCCTCGCTTGAGATAAATGGGACCAAAGGAACCGACGACTATTGAAGCGAAGCATAGTCCGATACGCCAGAGTTCTATCATAGAGGCTCCTCGTACTTGATTGATCCTTGAGGTTTGCTGCCGTAAGCGACTAACGTGATGCCTGCGATCAAGACCAAGGAACCACCAATCTTAAGGATGTTAAGCGGCTCGCCAAACGCATATGCGCTCATGATGACCACCCAGGCATAACTTGTCGCTACAATAGGATAAAGGACGGTGACTTGGCCGCCCTTAAACGCGATGATCATCAGCACTGCGCCAAGCCCATAACACACGAAGCCGGCTAGAATCGGCCACAGCAAGAGTATCTCTGGCCACGCAAGGACCCACTTGAGCTCAGCACCAGTCTTGAAGAAGTATTGCGCCGCCGTGATAAAGAAGGTCGTCGAGATGATCAGCACAAAGCTCCACCATCGCGTATGCGAACTCATCTTTTGAGCATGACCTCGATGAATTTAGCGAAGGCCGGACGGGTGATGAAGACGCCGAAACTGACACCCGCCATGGTCGTCAAAGCGAAACCCTTGAGCAAACCAGCACTGGCGAATAAGAGAGGGATCATGGCCACCATGATCGCGCCATAGGCGGTGAAGACAATGCCAAACGCGCTCTTGATCTTGTCTTTCCAATTCGACGAGATCTCGGCTGCGCCACCCTCTAAGAGCTCATCAGTGATGACCAATTGGTCATGGACACCTGTACCCACTGTGACGATGAGGCCTGCGATCGAGGAGAGATCCATGTTCCATCTGAACAATGCGGCAAAGCCCAAGGTGAGGAAGACCTCCATCAACATACACGCAAGCACAGGCAAAGACACGATGAAGCGCCTGTAACGCACGAACAAGATGAGAGCCACAATCGCGACTGAGACCAGACCCATCCACAAGGCATTGCGCAAGAACTCCTCGCCTAAACTTGCGGAAAGGCTCTTGGTCTGCACCACATTGAGCTTGACAGGAAGAGAGCCAGTGATCAGAATGGTCTGAAGACGCTTCATGTTCTTGAGCGTGTCTTCGATCGCAAGTTCCTGAGAGGCCCCTGCACCTGAACCGCTGATGGAGATGTCAGTCTCTGCACGACCGCGCAGCCCTGTCGAGATCTGCAATGAGTCAACCTCCTCGTCATCGAGGAAGAGAATCAATGGCTCGGTGAGATATTGCCCATCGGGCTGAATAGGAATCTGAGAAGTCACGCTCGCCTGGCGTGCCGCAGACTCAGGCGTGAGTGATATCTGGAACTGGAACCTGCACGAGTAGCCATCACCAGAAGGCACACAACCCGTGTTGGGATCGATACCTGAACAGTCCG
>DATDXB010000052.1:0-3289 GCA_035289465.1 Candidatus Nanoarchaeia archaeon | reverse complement strand
AACGCAATAACGCCTGGAAAGAGATCGATACGTACGCTCTACCTGGCCAACGCCAATGGATACAGATCGCTACTTCCAAGGAAGCTGATTGTACTGCTTTCCTAGCGAAGCTTGAAGAGCATTTAAATGAGTTTCCTGAGAAAGATCATGTGTATGGCATACAATTGAATGCCAGTTGTCCTTCACCTGCTTTGATTTCTATTGGGCAAGGACCTGCGCTGATCAAACGGGCTACGAAGATGGCTACTCTGGTCAATGCCCTTTTGAAGGGACGATTCAAGGTCAGTGTGAAGGTCAGATTGGGTCTGAATGAGTTTGAGGCTAAGCAGCGCAAATTAGTTTATTTATTTAGCGCGTTTGAGAAGATCACGCACCCTAACTTTAGCGGCGTGACCGTGCATTTCAAACACGCTGATCAGAAATCTGCTGATGCTTACGATTATACTTTGATTAAGGATCTCTGTAAGTTCAAGGTACCTATGATCGTCAATGGAGGGATTAAGTCTTATGTTGATTTCATTAGGATTATTGAAGGCGTTGATACTTCCTCTATCAAAGGATTCATGGTCGGTCGGGCTGTGATGGAGAACCCTGATGCTATTGCGATGATAAGGAAAGAGATGGATGGGACTACGTTTACGCCACGGAGTCCTGCTGCGATCAAAGAGGAGTTTGAGATGTATTGCACGATGCATGAACCTGCGCCTAAATATGTAGAGAAGATACGCAAGTATTGTCCTTGGGCACGAGGGAATGAACCTGCTGGAGAGTATACGGCGCAAGGGTATTATGGGTGAGAATATACTACTTTAATCTCTGCTCAATGGCAGTCTTCAATGTCTTAATGTAGAGCATCATTTGCAATTCTATCTCTTTCCATTCCGCACATGTCGCTGGTCGCCCATAGTACTGAATCTCGTTGCGCTTTGTGCGGACTTTCTCTAAGAAGGACCAATCCAACTCAAGTTCTGGATGTTTCTCGCACAGATGCGCAAAGAGGCATTGATGATTGTTGCTCTTGATACGATCAAATCGCACAAAGGCCTCATCCCGTCTCAATCGCCACATCTTCCCAGAATACAGTCTCGTTTTTAGCACCAGTCATGAATGCGTGCAGGTTCTCTCGCGTTGTCGTTAGCGTAGCGTAAGGGATTCCATTCACCGTATTGACGATGACAATCGGATCGTAATCGAATTCCGCCAGTGTGCCAAAGATGGTGCCCCAGTCTGAGACGACTTGGGTGTCGTAGTCATCCGCGTTGCTTGCTTCGTAGGTGATCTCTATCGCGTTGCCACGCACAGTGACGAGAGGATCTTCAATACCCTGCAAGGTAAGGACCTTCTGGATCACCTCTACCTTCTTGTCCCCTGTATCGGTCCCTGACTTAGAACAGGCAGTAACCAGTAACACAGTCAATAGTAAGACCATCACAGTCGTGCTAATACGCGCTGATGCCATTAGGATCACAATTCTCCGGGTCTTCAATGCAGTCATTAAGCTTCTTGTTGCGCTGAGCCCTTGTTGTCGCGAACTTGATCGTCGTCTCAAAGGTCGCCTTGCTTATCTTTGAGGCCGTATCTCCAAACACGGGAACGTAACTGGTCGCGTATTCAAGCCCCTTACCAAGCAGTACGGCCCCTTTGAGCACTTTTGCCTGGCCTTCGGTGATCTTGCCATCCGCGACCTGCTTGTTGTAGTCATCGACCTTCTTATACACGCCAGAGACCTCATCATAGACCTTCTTGATCTTGGCGTACTTCTCCTCTAAGTCCTTGTATTGCTCTGAGGCCTTGTCGGTAGCCGCTTTCATCTTCTCAAGCTTGTCAAGATAATACTTCATCTTGTCGCCGCTTTGGTCCTTCATCCAGCCCCAACCCTTCTCAGTAACACCATTGATGAGCTCCTCTTTTTGCTCATCGGCATACTCACCCACTTTCTCCTTAAGACCATCGACAAGCTCATTTGCCTGCTCATCAAGATTTTTGACGAACTCCTTTTGCTCTTTGATCTCCTTGAGCTTGGCGACATAAGTATCGATATCTTGTTCGGGATTTTTCGCCTTGAACCTGATGAAATCCTTGCGGATCTCTGCTGCGACATCCTCATCTTCGACCTCATCCATCACTTCGGAGATCTTGCCCTTGTTGTATGCGGAACGCTCGGCATCAGGCATCAGGTCTGTATAGTCCTTCTTCTTGTCTTGGAGCGCCTTGAGCTTCTCGCGAAGCTCTTTGTTCTCAGGATCGCTTCCGACATCGCTTTTGAGACCCTCGATCTCATCATCAATGGATTTGAGGCCATCAATCGTCAATTTGTCAGCTATCTGTGATTTACAGCTCTCAAACTCCATGCCTGTGAGTTTCTTGCAGCCTGCTGGATCGCCAGTTCGCACTGATATCTCCATGATACACTCTTCTGGCTGATACGACCCAGGTCCGCCCTTCATCTTTGAACACATCTCAAAATCATCAGTGTTCTGCGCGATCTGCAAATAACACTTATCCTTTGGAGGATTAGACATGGTGTAGCCCGCTGGAGACGTGACTTTTTCACAATTCTCTGCATCACTCTCTTGGACTGCCGAGGACTGATAACAGTGCGAACTATCAGATAGCCACCCGCAAAAGAAGCCAAGAAGATCACCCAGACAGCCTGGAAGGATCATCACGAGTATAATGATAAGCGCAAGCTTGAGGATCTTCATTTGCCGCCTCCCTTGATGAATAAGGATCCGCCTGCAAGAAGCAGAGTGATCGCTGAACTATACAATAACGGCTTTCCCAAAAAGAAGATGATCGCGTTTGCGATGTTGGTGAAATGCGGCTCAAAATAGACCAGCTGAATGGCAAATCCAAACCATCCCGCAAAGGCGAGTATGCACAGAATCGGGTTGGTGATCGGGGCGTTGGTAAGTTTGAATAAAGACAGGATGCTATGCACAATCAGAAGAACGATGAGGGTGAGTATGCCAAAAATCACTCCTGCAAAGAGACCATATTTGGAGAAGATAATCTCCATGCTTTGATGCGCGCCAGCAAAATCCGTGATCGCATCTGATTTTCCTAACAAGAACATCAGTGCGAAGATCGCTGCGAACACTGCGCAGATGACCAAAAGATACGCTGACTTCTCTGTGAAACACGATCCTTCTTCCACGAATTTGGAATTAAAGTGCGGATATTTAAGAGTATTTCTTTTGTCAATGATAACGATACACCCTATCGACCAGGATAATCCCAAAATAGCACTTTCTTGAGTGCACCGCAATCTTAAAAAGCTCTGCGCATA
>DATDXB010000051.1:0-2763 GCA_035289465.1 Candidatus Nanoarchaeia archaeon | reverse complement strand
ATCCGCGGACACGCATGCAGTATCGCTGTGACTGTGGCGGCGGGCTTGAGATCCTTTATGATTACGCCAAGCTAAGGAAGGTCGTTTCTTGGAAGATACTGCTTGAGA
Source organism: Candidatus Nanoarchaeia archaeon (assembly GCA_035289465.1). Lineage (GTDB taxonomy): Archaea > Nanobdellota > Nanobdellia > Woesearchaeales > JAGWAF01 > DATDXB01. Next base: position 2,655 of record DATDXB010000051.1, on the reverse strand, counting down.
GGCCTTTGAACCATTGGAGATATGCGGAGTTCTATCCCACATTGAAACAGTGTGTCTCACTGGGTGAGGGCGGGACTCCCTTGATCCGTTCCTTTAAGCATAGCAAATTGCATTTTAAGTTAGAGGGTTGTAACCCAACGGGGAGCTTCAAGGATCGCGGAAGCACCATTGAGATATCTCACGCGCTTGAATTCGGGCATCCCTCGATTGTTTGCGCTACAACAGGAAACATGGGCGCTTCTGTCGCAGCCTACAGCGCTCGATGTGGCTTACACTGCGAGATTGTCCTGCCAGATGACGCTGCTGGGACAAAGATCGAGCAGATCAGGACATATGGCGCCACGATCAGTCCTGTACGAGGGAACTATACTGACGCCATGAATCTCGCATTTGTGAAGCATACAGAGAATAAGCAATTCCTTGTCGGCGACTACTGTTTTCGCGGAGAAGGAGAGAAGAGTGTGGGCTTTGAGATTGTCGACCAGTTTCTTCTTGAACATCAACGGGCGCCAGATTACATCATCGTCCCTGTCGGTAATGGCACTCTTGTGTCAGGCATCTGGAAAGGACTAAAAGAGTTCAAGGGAGCGGGGTTGATTTCGCGATTGCCTAAGATTGTTGGAGTGCAAGCTACTGGATGCAACCCTATTGAGATCGCATATCGGACCAATCGAGCTATCAGGCCCCAAATCCCAAAAACGATGGCTGGGGCAGTCGCTTGCGGAGACCCCCTTGATGGTGTCGCTGCGCTTCGTGCAGTGCATGAATCTGGAGGGACTTTACTGAGCTTCACTGACCGCGAGATCTTATCTGCACGACACGACATCGCGCAAAGCGAGGGCATCGATGTCGAGCCTTCTGGTGCGCTCCCCTATGCAGCTTGGAAGAAACTCCAACTCAACTCTAAACACTGCGTCCTTGTCTTGACGGGGAATGCGCTTAAGGACTTGGAGAATCTCTGAGCATGGTCTATGAGACTGCTGAAGACTCTGAATTGCTGGGTAAGTTTGTGAAGAAATACGCTGCTGGCTCAGTCTTGGATATGGGTACGGGGAGTGGATATCTTGCCGCTGTGTCTGGAACGAAGAAAGCGGTTAAATCTGTTGTCGGCGTTGATGTAGATCCTTCTGCTATTGAGATATGCAAGAAGACGCTCAAGGACAAGAAGTATCGCTTTGTCTTGTCGGATTTATTTAAGGATGTGAAAGGTGTGTTTGATACCATCGTGTTCAATCCACCTTACTTACCTGACGACCCTAAAGAGCACGATATCGCACTTCATGGCGGTAAACATGGCTATGAGACCATTGTGCGATTCTTGAATACTGCTGGAGATCATTTGACATCTCAGGGGAAGATCCTACTGCTCTATTCCTCGCTCTCTAAAGAGGATAAAGTGATGCAAGCGCTTGAACGCAATCTCTTTGAGCATAAGCAGGTGGCTAAGACTCATTTGTTCTTTGAGGATCTTTTTGTTATTGTGATCACCAAGAACGAGGTCCGACGTGCGCTTGAAAAAAAAGGGGTGAAGTCCTTCGCGTATTTGGACGAGGGGCAACGGGGCATCATCCTTACAGGGACGTATAAGAACAAGAAGGTCGCTATCAAGATCAAACAGAAAGGAAGCGACGCCATTGATCGCATGAAGAATGAGGCAAAATGGCTTGCGCATTTACGCGGTACCGGTATGTGCCCTCAATTGTTGTTCTCAGGGCCTAATTATCTGTGCTACGAGTTCATTGATGGGGAGTTCCTACCCTCATTTTTGACGCATGGATCTGGAAAGGACTGTCTTGAGGTCTTACGGATTGTGCTTGGGTATTGTCGCAAACTTGATGAGTTGAACCTGATCAAAGAGGAATTCACGCGACCCTTGAAACATGTGTTTATCCGACGTGTGCCTGACAAGATGGGCTTACAAAAAGAGTCCGAACTCTCGGTCACCATGATCGATTTTGAACGCATGAAGTTCAGCTTACGTCCTAACAATGTGACGCAATTTTGTCAGTACCTCAATATGCTGGGCAAGAACAATGTGCTTAAGGGACGGGTGGAGATCTCTTCTGATATCCTTTCGCGCGCAAAAGACTATAAATCCCAGATGACTGCCTCCTCATTTGAGGGGATTGAGGCATGCCTCAAACGCCATTGATCCGAAAATTTTCCGGAATTCTTACGGGAAAGTTTATTAATTACCCTGGCAGTGAGTAGTCCATGGACGCCGTACAGAAAAAAGTGTCGCTTCTCAAGCATGAGATATCCCACTTACAAGACGAACTCAAGATCGTCAAGCTCAAGGGACTCATGAAGGGAATAACACTTGAAGAAGAGGATTTTAGGGAAGCTCAACAAGCCCTATTTCGCACATGAAGACCTATCTTTGCGACACCCATGCACTTGCATGGTATCTCACCCAAGATCCTCGATTAGGTCCAGGTGCTCATGCGGCCTTTGAGGAAGCTGAAGATGGCGATGCCCATATGCTGATTCCCACCATTGTCTTGGCCGAATTACTCTACGTCTCAGAAAAGAAACGAGTAACGCCTCCCTTCAAACAACTTCTTCATCTCCTCTCATTAAGTCAAAATTATCTTACTGTTCCCCTTGATTTTAGCACTGTTCTTCGCGCACAAGGCATTTCGCGAGGCGATCTGC
>DATDXB010000050.1:0-7116 GCA_035289465.1 Candidatus Nanoarchaeia archaeon | reverse complement strand
TTGAGCGCCTCAGCGCGATCACCGGTGGTGCCCCCTCGCTTTGACAGTGAACAGGAGCTCGCTGGCGTTGAGCATCTGCTCTGGCATCACGTCTGCGGCAATGGCGGCTAGGTCCCTTCGTGACATTCCATCATCAAGGGGCCTCTTGGTGGAGACCTCAAGATGCATCAATACAGATGTGGACGGTCGGCTGTTGACGTATCCAAAAGTCACCGACACGAGGGGACGTGTAGGTAGGGAAAAGAGGCTGCCCGGAGTGATAGGCGTATAGAGACCTTCATCAACGCGTCTGGGACGGAGTTCTTCGGCAAGATCGTTAAGGAATTTGGCCTGCTGGCAATTGAAGCGCGCCAGGGATGTCATGGTCATTTCATCGGTCGGAGGGATTAATTTTTCGGTAAGAGTACGAGGGGGAGGATAGCTGTTCTGAGTGGGAGGGTGATCCGGCGCGTAGATCTGACCTTGAGAGGGTGTTACATGGAAGTACAGGACCAGGATGAGGGCCCGCTGAGGGCGCTCAAGGAGGACTGGTGTTGCAGCGTGTGCGAGTACATCTGCGATATCGTTAGGTTTATCGAATTGATGAGAGGAACAATCCGACGACAGAGTGATCGCGACGATCTGTTTTTCAGGATCCGGCTCGAGCGGGCCGCCGTAGACATAACAATGAACATCGGGGTTGCCGTCATAATAAACCTCTTTGGCATGTTGGATATAGTCACGCATCCAAGGAATCCGTTCGTTAAGGCGCTTCTGGAGAAGGACCGAGAGGTGAACCTGATCCTTGATTCTTCTCGTTCGTTCAAGATTATCTCTAGGTGTATGACTCATAGCGTTTCCCCAAAAGTTTAGAGGGAATGGGGGATTTAAGAGTAGCTATATACCAGAAGTTACGATCGGTCCGTCACGCCACCACCTGCCTGATGGAAAGTAAAGAGAAGGTTGCAAACATCAGGTTTTGGGCAATTGACTCCTAAGAGTTAACCGTATCCAAGAAGGCTAATGCAAAGATTCGCTAGCCGAAGGGTAAGGTACTAAGCTTTCAAGACCAATGTAACGAATGCATACCCATCCTGCAGGATGAGTCGTCATCTCTTCACGAACCGCTTGGGCAGTCATAGCGATTACATAGCTGGCATTAAAGGGGTTAAAATAATCTTCCGGGCGAGGGTCAAGGAAAACATTAATTTCGTGAACAATTGAGGGATTTCCTCCAACTCCGGGAGGGGGAAAGCAAAGAGTGAGCTCGTCATCGTGACAAGTATTACTATGTTGGGGGTCATGTTGAAACGTGAAGACATACCCCCAGGCACCAAGGTCTGAACCGCTTCCCTTCAGGGAATGTATGATTCCCTCTCTCAAAGTCCTCCGCTGAGACGAATCTAGAATTGTATCCAAACCCATAATGAAAGGTGTAATTGAAAAGAGTATTTAAACATTAACGTCGGCGTTCAATGCCTGCGGCTGCGTACTTGCAGGTCTTACTTTTATTGATGAGTGTATCGAGGATCTCGCAGATGCTGTCCAAGCTCTGAGTTCCATCAAGTATGCTACCTTCGCCCGTTAGTCCAACAGTGAACGAGACTTCGTTCTTTGTCGGGGTCACATAAGATATAGGTTCCCCTACCGCTTTTTTTGCGCGGTCTAAAACGTCTTGTGGAGTACGATAGGTGGGAACCGCATCTTTGCATTCCGAGATTTGGGGGACAGATCCTACAACCAGATAGAATGTATCTCCGTAGGGTCTTGCAACGAGGTCATAGGTGCGTACGACGGACTTGAGTCGTTGACCGACGACTTGGAGGGCGTGGTCACCTGCTTTATCGCCATAAGTATCATTAACGGCTTTGAAGCCGTCAAGATCCACCTTGACGAGGAGGAGTTGGTAATCCGGGCTTCGCTGCTTTCGTGCCAATTCTTCTGTCAATCTGCGCTTGAACGCACGTTCATTTGGAAGGCCCGTCTTTGCGTCAGTTTCAAGCTCTGCTGTGATCCTGAGATTATGTTCTTGTGAGGCTGCATAGCATGCTGAGAGTTCTGCGTTGTCTGTCTCTAGTAAAGTGATATAGGATCCTGTTACTGTAGCATGGGCACTAAGTTTTTTTAACTTTGCTTCAAGCTCTTGGATGCGAGCAAGATGTGCATCTGCGGTGGTCGCGGCACTGTGTTCGCTCTCTGCAAGAGCATTAAGTACATTGGTTGTGGACTGTCCGCGATGGTAACGTTGGTGGGAGCTGCTCATAGTATTGTCATTACTCAGTAGTAACTACATTAGGGTACCCTGGGTTTAAGAAGCTAGCGGAACCAGCGTCGATAAAGGCCTTTTAATTTGTATATGCAAACTATTTAAATCACTTATTTTGTAGCAATCACGAAGAATCGATAATTATTGCCCCAGCTCCGCTCGATGTGAAAGCCCGCTTGTTGTACGGATGCTATAAACTCATTCTTGGAGAAGATGACTGGCGCGGGGAAGAGCCACTTCAGGCGATGGATGCTCCAGAGCCCTAATTCGATGACATAGAGTCTGCCTCCAGGACGAAGAACCCTCAGACATTCCTTCAGCGATCGTTGATAGTTCTCAAGATGATGGAATGTCAAGAGCGAGAACAGAGCGTCAAACGTGTTATCCTCAAAGGGCAAGCCCATCGCATCGCCTTGTATAAACATGACATTTGAGGGATGCGCTCTGGCTTGCGCAAGAGCGACTTGTTCGCCGTCAAAATCAAGGCCCAGGACCGTTGCGCGAGAGAAGCGCTCACCAATCAAGCACGTCGTGCTGCCGATGCCACAGCCGATCTCAAGGATCTTGCGAGGTTCATGAGGTATCCGATTGAGAAATGGACGATAGAGGATGCGGACGACTAATCGATTCCGCCAAGCGCTATTGACAAACCACTTCTCAGACCAGTTCATCTCCATCGCTTGGTCCTCAGATAACAATCAACGCTGAAGCGATCGTCACCCGATAAGAAAAGGGACAGCGCAGCCATGTGCAGTCCAAAGTCGCGCATCCCGATCTCGTTGTAGCCGACGGAGAACAGAATCGGGAAGAAATGCAAGAAGAGCAGTCCCGCAGCCCAACGCAGACAGAAACCCGCAAGCAAACAGGCTCCTACGACAAGCTCAAAAATTCCGTTCATGATCACCATCTGTTCCGCGGACATAAAACCAAGACTATGCGCCCAGCTTGGAGCGTAGGAGGTCCAGGATGCAGCATCGATCAGTTCGCTTGTGCCAAACCACAAGAGCACGACGGCAAGTCCGATGCGTAGGACAAGAGTCGAGTATGGTGCGAGTCGATAGAGCAAAGCCCTCATGATCTCCTCCTACAGAAGAAGAGCTATATTAATCGTGCAGATGTGACCTGGATCCAAGGTCCAGTATCTTTAAATACCTGCTGAGGTGATGGCGACAGTATCATCAAAGCAAAGGGGGAACTATACCATGGATAAGACCGTTGCAGCAATCTTAGTGGTAGTCGCGCTTGTCGCGGCGTATCTGACCGTCACCAATATGCCATCTTCGACATCGACAGGTGCTGTCGTCGCTCAGCAAGGGTCCGATGCACCCACAGGCTCCGACGTCGTGCTCTTGGGTCTGGGTCCTGATGGCAACTACAAACCGCAAGTCCTGACATTCAAACAAGGAGTACCGACGACGATCCGAAATGACGGCACTCTTGCGGGCTGCGCCCTCTATCCAGTCCAGCCCGAATTGGGCCTTGCCGCCAACTTCGCGAAGAATAAGGAAGTCGTGTTCACGCCAACCAAGAAAGGACGATTCCCTTACTCTTGCAGTATGGGTATGATGCGTGGCACAATTGAAGTCGTATGATTGAACTTCTAGGGTGCTCGGTGGTCGCGTTTATCGCAGGGATCCTTCCCTTTCTTGCTCCCTGCACCTTGCCTGTCCTGCCGGCGTATCTCGCCTATTCTACACACGGACATCGACGAGGTATCACGCGCAACACCATCATGTTCTCACTCGGGCTTGCCCTGGTGTTCACGCTCTTGGGACTCACGGCAGGCACAGCAGGGAGCTTTGTGTTTGAGTATAAGAACGAGATCACTTATACCGTCGGAGCGCTCATCATTGTCTTTGGCGCAATGAGCCTCGCTGGCAAGAGCCTCACGTTCTTTTCGATGAAGAAGGCTCCGAGCCGCACTCCGTGGGGTTCCTTTGTGTTTGGTAATGTCTTCGCGCTCGCCTGGTCTGGGTGTATAGGCCCTGTGCTTGGATTCATGCTGGTGCTTGCGGCAAATAGTATGACTTGGTTCTCAGGAGCGATACTGCTCTTCATCTATGCGATGGGGCTTATCACACCACTCCTGCTTGTCTCCGCATTCCTCGATAGTCTGCCAAAGGATGGGCGAGTTTGGTCTCTCTTGCGAGGAAGAAATATCGATCTGCATATCGCAGGAAAGACCTTCAGCGCCCATACCACCAATCTTCTCAGTGGCAGCATGTTCATTGGTCTGGGGATCTTCTTGATCCTCAACAATATCTTCGGTCTCACTTACCTCTTTCCGCCAGTGATGACGGAGTGGATCTTTAGTGCTCAGCAGGCGCTTGCTGATGCGATGGGGCTGACGTTAGGATGAGACTCTCGCGCGCTCTGATTGTAGGATTGGTGATAACAGCAATCGTCATGCTTGCGCAATGCCAAACTCGGATCCCTGTTCAAGGTCCTGCCACATCAGGTCCTGCGCAAACGGTGCGCATCAGTGTAGAAGGCATGGAGTACGTCCCGACCCAAGTCACTGTCGAACGCGGTCGTCCTGTGAAGTTCATCGTCGAGGGAACACGGGCTCAAGGCTGCGTGCAGTACTTCAGTTTCCCTACGTTTGGTATCAACGTAAAGCTCTTGCCAGGAGATAATGTCTTTGAGTTCACGCCGCAAGAGGAAGGGACCTTCCCATTCAGTTGTTCGATGAATATGGCCAGGAGAAGACTGCATGTGGTAGAAGCCGGGCAGACAGTTTCGTCATCCCCATCTCCTTCCCTCGGATTCCTACCTGGAGAGGGTAAGGATGCTCAATCACTCCCTGAAGCGCGCTCGCCACAGATTATCGAAGTAGACGATGGCGCTGTCGTCGATCTAGAGGCGTCCTTTGTGAGAAAGTCAATCAATGGCATCCCATATATTATGTATGCCTACAACGGCCAGATCCCAGGTCCAATCTTCAAGACCAAGCAGGCTTCGACTATCACCGTCAAGTTCCGCAACAATATCGACCTTAACACCACGATCCATTGGCATGGACTGCGTCACGACGTCAGAGATGACGGAGTGCCAATCACAAGCCAAGCGCCCATCAAACCAGGGGAGTCTTTCACCTACACTGTCTCCTTCCCTGACGCAGGCATCTATTGGTACCACCCGCACATCAGAGAGGATATTCAACAAGATATGGGTCTTGCCTCAAGCATGCTCGTCGGCCCCGCTGACTCTTTAGGATGGAATCCAGTCGATCGCGAGGAGATGCTCTTCCTCGACGATCTCTTGATCGAGGACGGCAAGCTCGTGCCCTACGGCAAGGACCACGCCAATTTTGCCTTGATGGGCAGATTCGGCAATGTCTTGATGGTCAACGGCAAGACAGATTACACTTTTAGCGTCAATAAGGATGATGTGGTGCGTTTCTACATCACCAATGTGGCCAATGTCAGGCCGTTCAACATATCATTTGGCGGTGCCAAGATGAAACGTATCGGGAGCGACCTGAGCAGGTATGAGCAAGAAGAATTCGTCGACGGCATCCTCATCGCGCCGGGCGAACGCTATATCATCGAGGTTCTCTTTGACAAACAAGGAGAAGTCCCTATCGTCCATATGACGCCTGAACAGATGTATCAGATGGGGACTATCATCGTCAAAGACATCGATTCGCCCAATGCCCTATCGACTCAATTCACAAAGCTCCTCACAAACAAGGACATCCAAGAAGACATCGCCTCCTTCAAGAAGTTTTTCGCCAAACCTATTGACTATACTTTCGATCTGGCCATCGACATGCCTGGCATGATGGGGATGATGGGGCAAAACACCATGATGGGCGGAATGGATGGCCACATGGAGGGCGGTATGATGGCAATGATGACACCAGAAGGTCCTATCGAATGGGAAGACACCATGGCCACAATGAACCGCAACGCCGACACGAGCATGCTCCGCTGGATCCTCCGTGATCAGGAATCAAAGAAGGAGAACATGGACTTCATGATGAAGGCGAAGGTGGGTGACGTGCTCAAGATAAGACTCATCAACCGCAAGGATTCGATGCATCCCATGCAGCACCCGATCCACCTACATGGCCAACGTTTCATCGTCCTCACAATCGACGGCAAACCCATCGAGAACAAGGTCTGGAAAGACACGGTCTTGGTCCCTATCGGTAGTACTGTGGATATTTTAGTCGACGTGACGAACCCAGGAACGTGGATGATGCATTGCCACATCTCTGAACACTTGGAAGCAGGGATGATGACCGCGCTTGAAGTCGAGAGTCGCTAAGTGCACGTGTTGGATGTCGCGAAGGTTTAAATAATAGTTCTGTTTAATGAAACTATTATGGTAAGTAAAGAAGAAAAAGTGCTTGAACTGTTCTTTAACGAGTCGTCCAAGCATTGGCATTTTGAGCAAATCTTGAAAACAGCAAAGGTGAGTAGAAGCAATGCCCTCAAATGGTTGGCAAAACTGTTGCACGAAGGCATCATTCTCCGAGTCAAGCCAGAGGGAAGAATGCCGTACTATCTCGGAAACGTGAAGAATCCAACCTACCAAAACCGCAAAAAAATATACGCTCTCACAAAACTCCAAGAGTCTGGATTCCTCGACCACTTGACGGCATTGCCGGCGAGAGTGATCATTTTATTTGGCAGCTTTGCGCGCTGGGACTGGTACAAGGAAAGCGACATCGACGTATTCATCTACGGTAATGACAAAGAATTAGACATCGCAAAATACGAAACGGCACTACGGCGAGAAATTCAAGTCTTCACCATTAAAAATGATAAGGAATTACGGAAATTCAACCCTGGACTATTGAGCAACATTATTAACGGCTACCTCATAAAGGGCAAAATCGATGAGCTACTACGGGTGAAAAAGAG
>DATDXB010000049.1:0-3492 GCA_035289465.1 Candidatus Nanoarchaeia archaeon | reverse complement strand
GTGAGCTTTCCAGTCGATCTTGCTTGACGACCATACCTCCTGAAGCGATCGCCATCGTCTCTGTGCCGGTGATGTCGGTGATGTGGATGATGGTGTTGTTATAAGAGGAGTAGATATGAGCGATGCCCCATCGGAGCTCTTTTCCGCTTCGTGTTTGGGGTATCATGCGGTGACTCCTTTTGCTTCAGCGACCTTCTCGACCTTGGCATGGCTCTTGTGTTCCTTGGGTTTATCAGTTGTTTCCTTAGAGCTTTCAGCGGTCGTCTTTGGCTCCGTGGATTCTGCTGCTTTCTCCTCAGAAGATTCCGCATCCTTGTTAGGGTTCACGACAGTTCCCGTGGGTGCCTTAGGGGCGCGCTCGGGATGGTCTTCCTTGGATAAAGATGAAGCTTCGATGAAGGAGACCGTGTTCTCTTCATGCACACCGACGATATAGCCTGGTGCGCTGATGATCTTGCCATTGACAGAGACATGTGCGTGGGTGATGAATTGTCGGGCGGCTTTGACTGAGCGTGCAAGACCTTTCTTGAATACGATGGTCTGGAGTCTGCGATCGAGCAGGTTGTTGATGCGAAGTGATAAAACATCATCAAGAGCTGATCCTGGCTTGAGGAGTCCGACGCGTTCGAGTCGGGCGAAGAGTTGTTTGCGCTCGACTTCGGCTTGGTTGCCGTAAGCGGCGATGAGACGTTTTGCTTGTCCGGCGAAGCTCTTGAGTTTGGAGTTTGCCTTCCAGACTTCAGTCTTGTTCTTGAGACCGTACTCTCGCAGGATTTCGTTTTCAAAATCGATGCGTGCCTTCTGGAATGGATGACTGGGTGTGGAGTATTGTTTTTTGAATCGGCGTGAGTCTCCCATTTATTTGCCTCCCTTAGCTGGCGCTACTGGTGCTGCGGCTGGTTTTGCCGCTGCTGCGACCTTTGCCCTGGTGACCCCAAGTCCGCCTTTACCGCGGCTCTTGGACTTTCTGAAGTTGGATCTGGTGCGTTGTCCACGACAGGGCAGTCCCTGTCCATGGCGGAAGCCTCTCCAGGACTTGATCTTCTTAAGGAGCTTGATGTCGTTTTCTTGGGTGAATTTCAGATCGCCGCCAAGCAAGTGCATGTCAGCGCCAGTCTCGATGTCCTTTCTGCGGTTGAGCATCCAGGTGGGCGCGCCGTGCTTGAGAGGGTGAGAGATGACCTCTTCGATCTTCTTGACTTGTTCGTCAGTGAGGCTTCCAGTCTTCATGGTGGCGTCAAGACCTGCGAAGGAGCAGACCATGTGAGAGAACATATGACTGATGCCGCGGATCTGAGTGAGTCCAATGCCAAGGGCGCGGTCTCCTTTGAGATCGGTGTTTGCGATACGGACAAGGTAACGCAATTCTTGTTGTGGTGCAGCTTGTGCCATTCTTGATACGCGAGCTGTCGAAGAAGTTCCACTTTGGGAACCCTCAAACGCCTGTTGGACTCGGGCTCGACAAGGTGGTGGGATAGGGAACTGTTTATAAAGCTATCCTTCGATAATAAGTTTAAATATTGAAATTAAATACTGGGCTTCGCCACCACGCCTTCTAAGATCTTACTGCGTCTAGTATAGAGATGAGGGATCATGAACCCGGCCACGTAGCAGAGGCTGGTGATAAGGGGTACGGTAAGCGGCTTTTCCATGCCGACAATCTCAGTGAAGTATGCTGATAATTGAGTGATCAGATAGATATTGATCAAAGAGATGGCAAACAGGAACAATCCCTGTTTGAATCGTGGTGCCTCAGTGATCTTCTCAAGATCATAGACAATCAAGTCAAACAATCCGCCAAACGCAAGCGCGATGATGAAGAGTCCGGGATAGAGGAACTTACCCTCGGCAAGGACGATAAAGGGAATCAACATCACCGACACGGCGAAGTTGCCTACAAGAGAAAGAAACAATGCAAGGAAATAGACGATCTGGTTGAACATGGCGTGGGTGATGGGCTTCTTCTGCGCCTCTTCAAAGACACGCACAGCTTGATCGATCTCTTCAGGCGACCAATGCTTGCTCTCAAGCTCTTTGCGGTATTGCTCGCTGCTGACCATCTCATTATCGCGCCAAATCAGATATTTAATGCTTATTGATAGAGAGATTTGAAAAGCCTCCTTTGGGGGTTTTTCAAAGCGATCTCTGAGAGGTTTTACTCTTATCTGATGATTTTTCAAACCTCTCGATAGAAAGAACCATCTATTCCGACTTTTCAGATCTCATTTTCCCTTCAATCATCATACCCACATACTCTGCGAATTCCTTGACTTTCTTGAAGTAATCCTCCACAATATCAATCGTCACTTCAATCTCTTTATCATCCAAATGCGCAGTCATAGTCACATGTCTGCGGAATTCTTGTCGTCGATCAAAGGATGCCTGGGAGATATCGCGCAATAATCCATACAGCGCCATCTGCTGTGCCACCACATCATCGCCAGGATAGCTTTTCTTGACAAGTTCGATGCGTAGTCGGGGGATGCGCGGAGGGTCGCGTACTCCTGCTTTGTGCAAAAGCGCCCCGATAAGGAGATCATACGTATTGATCATGCGTTCAACGAGACTCTTCAACACATCGACAGTACGCGTATACTTCAACGAGACGTACATCAAGTGGTCGGCGCGGCGCAGTTCGCCCTTGGCGTTTTCGTAGGTTTCAATCATTCGGTAGAGCCAAGCTCCAGAATGGCTGCGGCGATGTCTCCCTTATGTTTCACAAGAGATTCACGCGCCTCATCTTCACTCACTCCGGTTTGCTCGACGACGGTCTTGATGTCGTCAGATGATAATGCAGGAGTAGAATCTTTTTTGTGCAGTGTAGGCGTGCCGATGATCTGGTAGGTCTCTTGTCCCATCAAAGAGACCTTGGCGACTTGAGGTGTGTCAAAGACAAGATCGCCTTCGTCAGTCGAGATCACGACTTTACTGGCGTCAAGGTCGTGCTGGTTGATGCCCATCTTGCGCATCATTGACTGCATCTGTCGTGGATTCATCATAAGCCAAAGAGCCCCGCCGCGTAGACATTGAGGAAGACGACGAGGGCAAAGACGATGATGGTGAAGATGACTACAAGTTCAGGTGGGAACGAGAGCTTGGACCTGGTGTCGTCAAAGTAGCGGGTGATTCCTGCGCCGCTTGAGGGCATTTGGACTTTGTCTTGTGCCATGAGTGTGAGGTGGGGTGGCGTTAAGCCGCTTTCTGTTCGGCCCAAAGCAGTTGAATGTCGCCGCGTTGAAGCAGCGGACAGTCATCGTCTGCCGATGGCCAGTGGTAGCATTCGACTGAGCGTCGCGATAAAGCGACTTGCACAGGTCAGGGCTATCCGTTTCACCGTATCCCGGGCGCATGCTCAAGGGGTTATCTCGGCCGCGTCACCGCGTCCTTCGCCCCATCATTGCGCATCCCAAGGCCGTGTCGTTTCTGTGATGGAGCCATCCATCGCTGGATCTTGGTCTCCCAAGTGACCGCTTCCCTTGCGAGGGTGTGAGC
>DATDXB010000048.1:0-2595 GCA_035289465.1 Candidatus Nanoarchaeia archaeon | reverse complement strand
GGAGCATGCGCATGTGATCTTAGAACTACCTCTCGCAAGGCATCCAAAGCAGAAAAGGCTATATGCTGTGCACCCTGGATCTTCAGATCCTTGATGTCACGAACAGTCTGAGCCAGCGACATGGCTTACCTGCGCTTCTTTGATGACTTTGAGCTTGATTTTGGACTCAAGGCACGCTCAATACGCAACTCCTCAAGCAAGATCCTATTGGTGATGCGCTCGATGTGAGATTCCATTCTCGCCACGCGGCGCTCCATCAATATCAATACTTTGAGAGAATAGACAATCGCCATCAAGGTCGCTATAATCACGGCCAAGACAACATTCAGGACACCTTCTGCCACAGTAACCACCTCTATGGGAGAAAATCACTCTTGAGGGTATAAAAAGGTTTCGCGGGAACGAAATGTGATGAGGTGGATTTACTTCTGCGCGGTATTCCAGGCCTGCTCAAAGAGCGATTGCAGGGCGCTTGCCAAGAAGGTTGAATTCACCCAGATGCCGGTGTCAAATTCGGGGTGAGTCGTTTGATGAGGCAAGAGCATCATGGTCGCGTGCTTGCCGTCAGCAAGAGCGATCCTTGCGTTGATATCTGAGAATCGGACTTCAGCGAGATCCTTGAGCTCATCTGCGATCTGCTTGGACTTCTTGGTGGGCTGGGTGAGGATGCGGATGCGCACAGGCTTTTTGTCTTTTGCCGCGTGCCTCTTGATGAGTTCGGCCTTGCCCTGAAGGCCTGTCTCTGAGGTGATGATGTCAATTGAAGTGGTGGCGCCCTTGATCATGCTTTCCAAATGATCGACGAGATTCGACCATCCCTTGACGTGAGCTGTCATCTCTGTCGGTTCGACACGATCAGAACCCTGCTGGTGCAAGGTGTTGAGCTCCTCAAGGATCTTTGATCCACGGAGGCTCTCCAATAGCTCGCCATGACGCGAGGCTTCTTCAGAGACACGCTTCTTGACGCGCTCTATGACTTCAGCAGGAGGAACGGCAAGATACTTGATGGGCTTGCCTAACTTCATGACAATGAAACCTTTCTTCTCTAATGATTCAAGAACATCATACGATCGTGAACGAGGAACGTTTGCGATATCAGAAAGCTCACCTGCAGTGGAAACACCGCGGGAAAGCAAGGCAGTCCAGAGCTTACTTTCGTAGGTATTGAGGCCAAAATCCTTGAGTTTGTTCAAAAAGTTCTTCTGGACAATCATCTCATGCTCACCATCCTACCCCTCATGGCCGAAGGTCAAGGAACCAGCGGGCGTTTATAAACCTTTAGGTGCATTTGTTATTGTGAAGTAATAACAATAAGCGCCAGCGGCGTTTGGGTTTTGAAGGGGAGAGGGAGGATGACAACGCCAATGACCTAAGATAGGGGAGGGGATCACCCCTTGGTTTCCACTGGAACTTGTGGAATGGAACGCTTCGATTCTCGAGTGGGTTTTGCAGTTTTTGTGTTTGGTAGGAGTCTTTCTTTCTTTCTTCTTTATTTCTATATAGAAAGATAGAAGAAGAGAAGAAGAGATACACTATATTTACCACGATTGCATTTGCATTGAAACTTAAACGATACATAAACTATAAACCGTTGATATGATTGAACTTGTCAGTACAATCTAACGAAATTGAACGTGAATTGACGATAAACACCTTGGTTGTTTAGATATCGCTAAGGATTCATTGCTTAACGGATCCCTTTGTGTTGTGTTACGGGCGCTCTATTGCGAGTACAGGACCTTTTGATGGGGTGAAAAGGGGTACAGGTCAGCTGTGGTTGAGAGTTTTTGATGTTTTTTTAGGTTTTTTGGGTGAAGTCCTCAGATTCTCCCTCTTGGTTTTCCATAAGTTCCATCGGAAGTGAGGGGGACTGTCCCCATTTCCAGAAGATAAATCCTTATATACCTCCATTTCCTTTGGAGATTTGGGTGTGGTAGATGGACAATAATATCAGCGGATATTTTGAGAATTATATCGAAACAGCATCCTTATTCACCGATCGTGCGGTCTTTTCCCCTACATACACCCCAGACACTCTCCTTCATCGTGAAGAACAGATGAAACAAGTCGCGCAGACACTCGCTCCCTGTTTGAAATTGCAGAAACCATCTAACCTGTTCATCTATGGCAAGACCGGCACCGGCAAGACCCTGACTGTGCGCTACGTCACCGACCAAATCATCAGTGTATGCAAAAAACGTGATATCCCCGTCACCATCTTATCCATCAATTGCAAATTGAAGAAAACAGCAGACACCGAATATCGATTGATCGCACATCTCGCTCGCGAGCTTGGCAAAGAGATTCCCGCAACAGGACTTCCCACTGAAGAAGTCTATAGCATCTTCTTGTCTGCTGTACGCGATTCTAAAGCGATCGTCATTCTTGTGCTTGATGAGATCGACGAACTCGTCAAAAAAGCAGGCGACGAAGCCCTCTAAATACTATCTCTTCTCCTGCAAGTGAGCTCTTGACACGGGGGTCAAGATAGTCGGTGAAACGCAGATCGTTTGAGATGCCGACGATGCTCAATTGTGCTCCAGTGAGCTCGGTGTTGATGCGAGTGAGTGTGTAGAGGGCTTCGTCGCCTGCTTT
>DATDXB010000047.1:0-10926 GCA_035289465.1 Candidatus Nanoarchaeia archaeon | reverse complement strand
CCGTACGATATCCAGACATGCCCCCCATCACCGTCACCCAGAAAGAAACACAAGAACTCGTCAATCTCGCCAAGGAGGTCCTCATATGGTCACAATCCCAGCTCAAGTAAAATCATTCATCCAACGCGTGCAGAAACGATTCGCGCCTGCCAAGATATATGTCTTTGGAAGCCGTGCCACAGGAAAAGCCCGACCAGACAGCGACTGGGACTTCATCATCATCAGCCAGAAATTCAAAGACATCGACGGATACCACAGAGCTGTTGAAGTCTATCGCTTTGGAACAGGAGACTTCGCGTTTGATGTCGTCTGCATGACCCCTGCAGAATTCGAAGAGAAAAAACAAGAACCTTCTCTTGTCAGCGAAGCCATCAGCACCAAGTCCCTGATAGAAGTCTCTGTCTAATCATTGACCACCCATCTAATACCTCAGCCTCTCTGTCGGGCCCTGAGCCCCACTATGGCGCCTTGGCACCCACACCTAAACAAGCCATATATTTACCCCTACATTTTTAGTAAAGCACATGTTTTCCACGAAATGTAGGGGTAAACTCTGGATTAAGCCCACTCGGCCAAGATGCGCGCACCCAAGTTTATTGTCTGGTCATTGACGTCCTTGCTTTGGTCGATACCCACCAAATCCCTTGCCTGGATGTTCTTGAGCAAAGAGAGTTTGTGGATGAGGTGAATGAGTTCTCTTGAGCTGAGCCCTCCTGGTTCTGGAAAGGATGTAGCTGGAGCAAAGGCCGGATCGACAGCGTCGATGTTGATTGAGAGATATGCTGAAGGCCATTGTCTGATGTGCTCCATGATTGAGAGGCAGATCTCATTGAAACCCTCTTCCTGCAGGTTGCGCATGGTGAAGCAACGGATGCGATTTGATCTAATGAACGCTGACTCCTCTTGGGTCCATGCTCTCACTCCTACGAGAATGATCCTCTGCGGGTCGATGATGTTGGTGTCGATCAATGTACGTAGGAAGGTGTCCTTTGTCGGAGACGATGATGGTTTCTTGAGACTGGGATGAGCGGAGACGACGATAAGACCTGCCTGGGAGCGACCTTGAGCGTCTTTTTTAACGAAGTGCTTTGCGAAGGATGTAAAGGTGGAAAGAGTGAGCGCTGGGTCTTTGGCGAGGAAACAGATGTTTGCGTGTTTGGTGAGCGCTGATGTCGCATGAGATTCGATGTCGGAATGACATTGAGAGGAGTCTGATCCATCGACGGCGATGTCCTCAAAGAAGAGGACGGGCACACGCTCAGTCTCGGTGAGAGAGATGCGTTTGAGGGCGTCTTTTATCGAATTCAATAAGCGGTCTGAACCAGAGTCCGCTATCGTGACTATGTGCATGAGAATGACTACATCTCTTCAGGGGCTTCGATGCCCAAGAGACTGAGGCCGATTTCCAGGATCTGCCTTACGCTGTCGACTAAGAGAAGCCTCAAGGCTTGACTCTCTTTGACTTCGGAGAGCACGGGGCAGTTGTGATAAAAGGTGTTGAACTCCTGACCTAAGTCGAGGAGGTACCTCGCAAGGATGTGCGGCTTGCATTGCTTTGTCGCGTCTGTGACGACTGATTGGAAGCGTGAGAGACGGACGACGATCTTTTCTTCATCAGGTTCTGAGAGGCGCTCGACATTGACCTTGGGCGAGACCCCATGGCCTGAACGCTTGATGATCGAGCAGCACCTCGCGTGGGCATATTGCAGATAGGGCGCAGTCTCTCCCTCAAAGTCCAAGATCCTCTTCCAATCAAAGACGATGTCTCTGGTCCTATCATTGACCAAGTCACCAAAGACAATGGCGCCTACACCGACTTGATGAGCGACCTTCTCCTTGTTTTTTAGGAGCGGGTTCTTCTCCTCGATGGTCTTCTTGGCGAGCTCGATTGAGCGATTGAGGACGTCTTCCATAAAGATGATATTTCCTTTTCTCGTCGACATACCGCCTTCTGGGAAGCGATACCTCCCAAAGACGATGTGCTCGAAGATGTCCTTCTTGATGCCGTAGAGTTCGAGCGCCTTGAAGAGCTGCTCAAAATGCATGATCTGCTCAGAGCCGACGCAATAGAGCACCTTGTTTGGGTTGAATTCGTCAAGACGATAAAGGGCAGTCGCAAGATCCCTGGTGTGATATGTCGTGGTCTCGTTTGATTTCTGCAGCATCAAGGGCGGAGCGTGCTTCAATCCTAATTCGACGATCAAGGCCCCCTCATCCTCTTTTGCCAGCCCTTTCTTCTTGAACTTCTGGATGACCTCTTTTGCCAGCTCAGCATAGAAGGCCTCGCCATAATTAAAGTCGAAATGGACATTGAGCATCTTGTAAATCCTGTCGAACTCCTTCAAGCTCACATCGCGGAAGAGCTCCCAGAGCTTCACGGCTTCCTTGTCGCCCCGCTCAAGCTTTGCAAACCAGTCCCTACCTTCCTCAATCATCTCTGGATTGGTCTCTTCTTCTTTGTGGAATCTCACGTAGAGTTCGAGGAGATGACCTATCGGATCCTCTTTGAGTCTTTTCTCATCGCCCCAGCGCTTCCACGCAGCGATCTCCTTACCGAACTGCGTGCCCCAATCACCAAGGTGATTAGTGCCAATGACCTTGTAGCCCATGAAGATGTGGAGCTTGAGCAGAGAGTTGCCTATCACTGTCGATCTCAAGTGGCCGATACCAAAAGGCTTCGCGATATTTGGGGCGGAGAATTCAATGACGACAGTCTGCTCGTTCTTCTTCTGCTTGCCGAAGTCCTTCTTCTGCTCGAAGATATCGATGAGGAGATGCTTTGCCAGCTCTTTTTTGTTGATAAAGAAGTTCACGTAGGGACCGGCTGCAACGATCTTATGGACATGAATATTGGGTTTGATCTTTGACGCCAGTTCCTTTGCGATCTCGGCGGGATTCTTCTTCTTCTCTTTTGCGAGATCAAAACAGGCAAAGGCATAGTCGCCTAAGGAAGGATCGCGCGGAACCTCTAATTTGGGCTCTTTGACATGCGGATCCAGTATGTCGATAATCCAGGACTCCATAGAGCCTGCGACATCAGATGCGCTTAAAAAACCTTTGGCAGAGAACTTACGATGCTGAACAAAAGAACACTACAGGAGAACTACCACTCCTCAGTCTCCTCTTCTTCCTCTTCTTCCTCTTCTTCCTCGTCAGGCTCCTTGGGAGGGACGGGCTCCTCTGGTTTTTCTTCCTCTTCTTCTTTGTCCTCTTCTTTATCCTCTTCTTTATCCTTCTTCTCAGCCTCGTCTTCGGCGTCGTCGTAGCCCTTCATGAAGGCCTCTTCTTCGGTAGAAATCTCGTCAGACTCGACTTTATCTTCTCTCACTTGCTCTGAATAGAGCGTGTCTTCCGCGTCTGGCGCGTCATCTTTTGCCATGTCGCCGCCAAACCGCGATTCATTTAAAAAGATTTCGCATCGGTAGAAGAGGACATCAGTTATGGGGTAAGAGTGTCCTCTTCCCCATAGTAAGCGACAGTGTTTATATCCGGAAACTTCTGTCGCTTACTATAAGCTGATTTCATTCCAAGACCCTACTGACATGGTCCTCTTTCACGATCCGAACGACCTGGTCAACAAAGGTCTCGATCTTTGATTCATGTGAGACAATGATGACTTGGCGCAGTCTGAGTTCATCGATGACCTCGCGCATCTTGTCAAGCTGCTCTGAAGAAAAACCATCCGTGGGTTCATCTAAGGCGAGGATGTCTCGGGTCTTGATCGTGCCCACCACCTGATTGATGACCTTTGTGAGCGCAAGACGATAGGCAAGGGCTGCCGCCGTCTTCTCCCCGCCAGAGAGCGCATCAAGATCCGCCTCATATCCGTTCTGTTCTATGACCGGCGTGAACGAGTCGTCAAGTCTTGCCGAGAGCATCTCATCTTCGATAAGCATGCCAAACCACTTGCGGAAGAGAGCGTCAAACTCACCGTGCACCGCTTGAAGCACGTGGCGTTCGATGGTGCGCGTGACTGGCACGAAGAACGAATCCAACCAGCGATCAAGCCGTTTATCGTCTGAGACACCTTCGCGCACCACTCTAAAACGCTCGACATCTTTTGCGAGCTCAGTGATTACGTGCTCCACATCTTTTTTCTTGGCGATCAGTGACCCCTGCCGGACCTCAAGCGTCCTCTGCTGAAGAAGCAAACCCGCAAGCTCACGCTTGGTGATGGCCAGGGCAGACTCGACCTCGCCAAGACGCGAGAGCTCTTGCTCCAAACGCTGAGCCGCATCCTGAGCCGCCTTTGCTTTCTGCGATTCCTCTGACAAACGAACTGAAAATGAGTCTCGTTGGTCTTGGATCCTTTGCAGATCCTGTATGCGCTGCGCGCGCTTCTTGACACGGGCTTGCAATTCCTTTGCCTGCTCAAGATGCCCGCTCACCTGGGCCCTTTGAGCATCAAGATCCGCGATATTTTTTGATGTAAGATCCATATCCTGCTGGGCAAGGATTGCCCTGGACTTTGCCCCCTCTTCCTCCTCTTTCCATCCCAGTCTCTTTTGCTCAGATGCTATGAGCTCCTGCTCAGCAAGCACCACACTCTCAAGGATCTGCCTGCGCAAAAGCGATTCCTTCTCCTGAAGCGACGCTTTGGCTAGATCCGACTGGATCTGCCTAAGACCCTCATCGAGTCCGGATCTCCGCTTGGCTAGTTCATCACATCGAGGGAGAAGACCCTGCTCCTGTTCTTGAGCAAGGGCCTGAACCTTACGCTCCTGCTCGATGACGCCCGACTTGTGCTCGTGAGCAAGAAGAGTCTTACATAGGGGGCAGGTGTCTAAGCCTTCGATCTTGCTGATGGATTGTTCAGACTGCTGTCGTCTCGCTCTTGCTTGGGCAATGTCCTGCTGGATCATATTGATCTGAGAAGCGAGGCTTGAAATCTCCTGTTGAACAGCTATCGATTGCGATGCCAAGAGACGCGCATCCAGAAGCACCGACTCTTTTGGCACCGACGACCTTGAGACTTCGATCTTGCGCTTGAGGATATCGATTGAGCGATCAAGCTCGCGCTGGTGATAGACAGCCATATTCCTCGCGTTATGGGCCTCCACAACAGCCTTATCCTGCTCATGCCTGATCGCAGAGACCCTGAGCATCTCGTCATTTGCCTGGGAGAGCTCAGCAAGCAGAGGAGTGACATCAACAGGATCACTGTCTTGAGACGGCCCTATCTCCTTTCTGATCGCATCCTCTTGCGACTCAAGAATCACACATTGCTCAGCGAGCTGTTGTGTTGTACGCATCGCCTCATCCCTATGTCTGCGCAAGGCATCCAGCTGACCCTTGAGATTTGCAAGCTCATTGATCGTCTGTTGGGACTGCTCAAGCTCCTCCTGCTTCGACCTGACAAGGACTGTGATCTCCTCAAGGACTGGAAGCATGGAAGCCGACTGCTCCTGCACACTCACATACTCTTGGCGTTTGTCATTGAGCAGTCGCTCATAACGCTCTGATTCTAAAAGAACAGTCTCCTGTGCACGGACCCGAGACCTTAAGGATCGCAAGAAAATCTGAGTGTTCTCATTCACGCGTTTGTACTTATCGACGTCAAAGACCCTGCGCAAAGTGTCTAATCGCTGCTCCCTATCCTCAAACAAGATGCGCTTCATCTCCTCTTGAGGCGTGTACACTGTGTAACGGTAGACCAAGGACTTGCTCTTGGTGAGCAGCTCTTTTGGGTAGCCTAAGAGGTCGAGGATGCGGCTTTTGAGTTCAATCGCTGTGAGATCATGCCGTAGGCCATCGATTACGAGGAAACCCGACTCTTGGGCCACCGAAGTCTTCGTCCTGCGCAAGGCACGGTGGACGATGTACTCTTTTGATTCCACCTCAAAACGGAGCTCCACAAAACCCTCGTTCTTTCCTTTTCTTAACAAGGATTCTCCTGAGACCACGCCCTTGAGGACCCCGAAGAGAGCGAACTCAATGGCTAAGAGGATACTGGATTTGCCGCTGCCGATATCACCTGCTAATAAGGTGACACCTTCTGAGAAGTCGATCCTCTGCGTGACATATGAACGGATATTGTGCACTTTGAGCGACTTGAGAATCATGGAGAGGGAAGCGCTTGCGCACTTTTAAGCACTGTTATAATTGAATAGATGGTTCTTCATGACCGCAATCCAAACAGACAATAAGATCGCCCTCTACCACGTCGACATGGGTGGATTTACACCTCTTGCATCTTGGCGCGTCCTTGGGACCGTGCGTGTGAACCATGGAGAATCTTGATGTGTATTATCTTGAGCTGTTCAAGACGCCATCCTTGATGATCGTCGGAGTCGGATCACAGTCGTAGAGCTGAGAGAGCACATAACTGGTCATGTCCCCCAAGTGGATCGCCGAGAGCACTTTACCCATCGCGGAACCCTTCAAACGGATGGCGGTGACTTGGACCCCTTTGTCTTCGATCGCCTTTTTCGCGGATTGCATCAACTTCTTTTGACGATTTGAGTCCGCTTCATCTTGGATCATAATGACCTGAATCCGTGCTTGAAGATTCGCAAAGCCCTCAATCTGATCAAGATCGCTGATGACTGAAGAGATGGCATGGACCTTCGAGTTATTGGATAATACCTCTTTCCATCTCTCTCCGATACCGCGCATCTTCTCTGACGTGATGATCATCGGCACCTTGTTCAAGAGTTTTGATGAGAGATCCTTTGCCGTGAGACGCCATTCGTCATTTTTAAGGACGGTCGCCATCGGTGAGACGTCAGGTAATGGCTCGCCCAAGAGATTCGCATTGGAGAGGATGTTGCACGCAGCCAATACGATGTCTGCGGCGGCGTTTCTTGGAACACCTCGTCTTGGGACCTTGATGAAGGTCTTACCTTTGTCTCTTGCTGTTGATTCCACTTTGCCACCTGACGTGATCGCGATGACACCCGCTCTTCTTCTGAGAGCTTCGTTGAATAATTCCGCAGTCTCATCACCATCTTCTGTGTGCGAAATGAGAAAGACCAGCGTTTTATCATCCACCCACTTGGGCAATGAGAGATCTGTTGAGACCATGATCGGGACTGGGGCGTCACCTGCAGCGGATTTAATGAGATGGCCCACGCTGCCTGGCGCGCCTGTGATGAGGACTGCTTTGATCGGGCCTTGTAATGCGATACTTGCGCCGATATCTTTTGCTTCTAAAATCTGATCAGGGAACGCTACGAGATGTTCAATCATATTGTAGCGATCAGGCATGAACTGGGAATGGACGGGGATTATATAAGGCTTTTCTGGACGCTTGGTGTAGCCCTAGTTTGTACATAATAACTGTATATAAGTACACCTTATATGTACAATCCCGCAAAGTATAAATATGTGTACACATATACAACTGAGTTGTACTATGATTGCCAAGACAGAGAATGGGCTTGAACGAGCCTACGGACAATGCGAGCGTAACAATGCATTCATCAAGATCGACAAAGAGAGCTATATCTCTTATCGGGATGAGGCCTTGGCGGATCTTGAGTCGGCAGGAAAGGAAGAGGATGCCCGATGGGCCATCGTCAAAGCCTACCAAGCCCTCTTCCACCAATGCACCGCAGTCTTAGTGAAGAATCTGGGAGTCTATTCAAAAGACCACGGATGCCTTATCACGGCGCTTCTGAAGCATAATCTCATCAGCAAGGAGACGCTTGAGAAAGCCCATACACTGCTTGACCATAAGACCACTTTATTTGAAGAAATCGACAATATCCGGATCTCGCGAAACAAGGCGCTATACTTCCCAAAGACCCAAAGCAAGCTCGGTAAACAGGAAGCCGAACGCATCATCGAGGAGGTACGTGAACTCATGGTCGTATTGGCGGAAGTCCCATGATCGAATCACTCCTCCCCCTTTCTAAGAATAAAATGGACATCCTTACACAGATCTATGAGCGCCAACCCACCCATTCAAGGAAGATCGCCCTCGAGCTCAAGATCCATCCCTACCTCACCAAGAAGTATATCGATAACCTCGCGTCCAAGCATATCCTCGAACAACAACGAGCAGGAAGGACCATCCTTCTGACAATCAATAGCATTCAAGAGGGCATCGAACAGGTCATCTACCTCATCGAAAGCTATAAGCAAGCAACAGACCATAAGATCCTCAAGAACATCATCAAGAACCTGCTTGAGCACTTTGCGCAGAATAATGCCATTCTGAGCTGTGTCCTCTTTGGTTCTTATGCGCGTGGAGCGGCGACAAAAGATAGCGACGTCGATATCCTATTTGTCATCAAAAATCCCTCTGCCCAGGCCATCATCTCCAAGAAACTCTCCCAATTAGGCACGCTCATGAACCTCAATTTCAGCCCAGTCATCATGAGCGAGGAGGAATTCCACAGCACGCTCACTAGCCAAGAACCCACGACCATCACCTTACTAAAGCCATCCCAACGCATCATCATCAGCGGGATCGAATACTTCATCAGAGCGACCATCCCATAGCGCCAGACATAAATAAAGCATGGAAAAGTTATGTATTGAAAATGCCTAACTGCATTTTCATATGCCAAAAAGCACGGCTTTTTGAGCATCTGGCAAACAGTAGTAAGCGATCGAATGATCTGAGTTACATTGTCGCTTACTACAACGACGGCAATCTTAAATATCTGGTTCTTGGGAAAGTCACCATGAGCTTTGCCGAAGACCTCTACTTCTCGCTTGAGGCAAACGTCCCCCTGTTGGAGTTGGTGGTGCCCTTCTTACTCTTGAGCTTCTTTGTGGCAGTGGTGCTCAAGAAGGGCAAGATCTTCAGTTCACGCCAGTCAACGTTGATTGGCGCCATCATGGGACTCGCGCTTGTGGCACCGCATGCCTTGGGACGCTATCCGCCCTGCTATGATCTCGTCAACATCATCAATGAAGCCATCACCACCCTAGGGCTGTTTGTCATCGGCATCATCATGTTCCTGATCGTGCTTGGCTTTGTCGGCATGAAACCCAAGTTCGAGAGTTTCAGCGGACTCATCTTCGCGCTGATGCTGGGTGTGGTGCTGTTTAGTTTCCTGTCTTCTGGCACAAGCGATCCCTCCTGCCCACGATATGATCTTGAGTTCTTAGAATTCGCCCTGCCCTATGCCATCATCATCGGCATCTTATGGGGGATCACGCGATTGCTTGGCGGAGGAGCTGCGCCACCGCGACGACCACACCCCGCGCCATATCATCCTTGATTGAGGTTGAGATACGCGAGCAGTTCTGAAAGGACCTGATCAGATGTCTTTGCTGAGGTCATTATTGGTCGAGGGTCATATCGAATGTAGTTTTTTCCCCTAAGATCAGTCATCATCTCAAAATTTCGGAGTACCGCGTCCTCAGGGATAGGGGTCTTTTTTGATTTGTTGCGCGCGAGAATATCTTGTCTTGAAGCCATCAGCTCGACATGACTGATCTTGACCTCAGCTGGTTTGCTGAGTTGAGCAAGGACCAGGTCCGCAGACTCATCACGATAAAACCATTCGGGAACAACCACATGAGTATAGGGCAAGAGGTGATCTGCGATAGTGCCCACCACCCGATATAATTGAGCAATGTCTTCTGCGGAAAGGTCAGCGGTCGCCTTCTTGATAGTATTTGCTAGAATATAATCCAACTCCACTGAAGCAAAGCCATACGATGCAAGACCCTGTGCTATCGTGGACTTGCCCACCCCTGAGGGGCCGTATAGTAAGAGCAACTGAGTCATGTATCCATAGGGAACTGATTGACGGTTAAATGCATATTGTTTGCATATGCCAATAATATATGGCCGAAAACGAAAACCTTAAATAGGTAATTTACCACTTAGTAATAGTAATAATGAGGTGTATAGTGACTACTGAGACTGAAACCCAAGCCCCAAAGGCCCTCGCTGACCCCAGTGCCAGAGTCCTCTACCTTCCTGAATTCACCGACCGCACTAGTAACCCTTGTCTGGTCTGGCGCGCAGAATGGCCCACTAAGCACTTGCCAGATCATGGTATCGAGGCTAAGATCCTAGGGGCCATGGAACCCATAGTCTACCGACCGACTAAAGAAGAGCGCAAGGCGGATTCTCAACGCTCAGCAGTAGAAATCAGACAAGACCTCCCCTCTGGCGAAAGCCATGCCCAGCGCGTCCTTGAGACCTACAAAGAAGAGGTCGACAAACACGATGTCGTCATCTTTGGCAGGACCGGACACAACTTCATGAAGGACCTGATCGCTTATGCCCGATCCCAAGGCAAGAAAGTGGGCTACGAAGTCGACGATCTGACATTTGGACCCCATAGCGTCTTTTTCCAAAGCCAGGACTACCAGAACCCTCAGCATCGCGCAAATATCGAAGGCATGGTCGAAGGCATCAACGCCCAGATCAAAGATGCTGACTTTGTCATCGCAAGCACTCCCTACCTGGTCGAAGAAGCTGCTGCGCTCAGAGGCTCAAAGGACACTGTCTTCCAGCTCAAGAACAGAATGGACCTTGATGTCGTGCGCGATGTCATGCCTGAAATCTCCCACACCAAGACAAAGGACATCCGCATCGGCTACGCAAGTTCGGCACATCACGCAAAAAAAATACTCTTGCTCAAGCCAGTCTTTGAAGAACTCCATAAGAAGTATGGTGATGATGTCGTTGTCGTGGTCAAAGGATTCCACGATGCCGAAGGGAACCTGCCTACTGCTGGAGAAGCCCGCAAGGATGTGGAAGAGTTACAACGCTTCTTTGCCGAGAAAGGAGTCCGCCATGAATTCCACCCCTACACACCTACAGGGGATCTGACAGATTACTACAAAGGCCTTGCAGATTTGAAACTCGACATCATGCTCAATCCCCAAGATGACGATCCCTACCACGAGGGTAAGTCAGAGCTCAAATATCTTGAAGCTGCGGTGATCGGGGCCCCTATCGTGACACCAGTGATCGGTGGCTGCGGACACGCACTTGCCGGAACACGCAATGGTGTT
>DATDXB010000046.1:0-3508 GCA_035289465.1 Candidatus Nanoarchaeia archaeon | reverse complement strand
ACATCTCAAAACCCAGAAGCTCAATTTTTGTCTCTTTTTTCATTTTAGCTACAATGTAGCTAACAACTACATAAAGATATTGGTGTTCAAGAATACAGATCACTCATCGACGAGCCATTTCAGAAAACTGAATGATTACGGTCTCTCTGAGGAGTCCCCGCGGGATTCGATCCCGTTGTATTTCTTGACGATACCAATAAGCGATTCCAGACGCGCATCGACTCTTGATTGATAGAAACGAGCGCGGGGATCCCCTATGACGTCCTGATAGTCTCTCCCTGTGAACTCGTGCACAAGCCCCCTATGTTCCAATGCCTGATAGATATAGTGAACTGCACTGATTAGGTTACATAAATAGGTGCAATTCACAGATAGACAATTGAGTCTAAACGTAACACAATTAACTCAATTGTCTATACCTCCCGGATTCTTCGAGAACTTACGAGGAAGAAGCGGCCGGGTCTTATCATCTTGAGGACACCATTCCAGCAGCCGGACCCGCATGACACGACACCAACTGGAAAGATCCCCCTGCCTGACGCTCGCGGGCTGACCATTGACTCGTGAACGCTCACTCCAAAGATAAACCATCATAGGAGGATAGCCGTTCACTCTCCATGGCGTGTGGCCGTATCCTTGCGGATCGGGGCGGGCAAGCACAGTCGCCTCCTCGAGGTGCAAATACCATAGACCCAGCTTGCGCATCGGCTCCTGAGGGTCGGCGAAGAGACACCAGACAGAGTCGACGCTGCCGTCAAGAGAAGCACCATTGACCACTCTGGGCAAGAAGAGGTCCACTGACTTCTTATCATCATCCCAGGGAAGGGCCTCTGAGAGCGAACGCTTCCAATCCTCTTCCTGCAAGTCAGTCTTCGCGATCTTGGTCAAGATATATTGATACAATACCCGCAAGTGGTCCGCGCGCTGTTGTGGACCGAACCGTATCCGAGGTCTCTCTGCCATGATCTGGAGGTTCATTGAGTTCCCTTAAAAGATTAACGGCAAGTCATCGAGAAGGCTTAGAGTTCGTGAGGGATAATTCTTGCACGGACTCGCTTATCCGATTCAATAGCGTCAAGGACATCACGGAGCCTGTCATCAAAACGCTCTTGATAGGAGGCCAGTGTCACGTCTTTGAGAAGATCGGATGCCGAATAATGCATCATGTCACGACGAAGAGCCACATCAGTGAGCACGGCATCCCTGCCGTTGAGAATCCGGCGAGGGTACTTGTTATTGTTAGGCGAGTCACTCTCCAACCATTCAACGACCCGGACCTGCATGAGGTGATCCCAATTGCCAAAGTCCGCTAAGCGCGCATTCTTCGTCCTATTCTTTATCTGAGATCGTTCGCTCCACACATAGACCACCATGCCAGGAAGATCCTCAACCTCCCAGTTGCGGGGGTCATAGCAACGCTCTTCTGGCTTGATCTCATGCCAGCTGTCAACGATTGATGAAAACCATACGCCTACGGGACCTCTTGATCTCGGTGTTACCTCAAAGAGACCAGAAATGGCATCCACTGACCCAAAATTATCCATTATTTCGGGAAGCATCGAATTTTGTCTGATCCCGTGTGGGCGGGGATCATCGGCAAGAGCGTCAGCAAGTGTGCGTTTCCAATCTGGACCTGAAATCTCCCTGCCTGTCGAGACCGTCAAGAGATACTGATAGATGGAGAGCAATGCCTCTCGTCGTTCACTCACTTTGTACAATGACATTATCGACGTCAGTCACGCAGGATATTAAAAAAGCTTACCTTTACGGGCGAAAAAGTATAATGCGACCGCCACCATCGCAATGGAACTCCATTGTCCTGTGCTCAATCCTGCATAAAGGACGTCTTCTCTTAGGAAATCCAATGTGAATCTACCGATACCCAGGAGCAACACTGTGGTGAAGAAAATGAAGCCCTCTTTGTGTCTTGATTGCTTTAAGAGGACGAGGATGCCGACAACTGCGAAACGTTTGATGGCTGCGTAGATCTGATAGGGATGTCTGCAACCCTCTGCGTCGGGAAATTGGACACACCAGGGTAAGTCTGTGATCGGACCATAGAGTTCGCCATTGATGAAGTTCGCGATCCTGCCTAAGGCAAGAGCGAAGACGACGGGAATAGCGATGACGTCAGCTACATGGAGAATCCTGAGTTTGTGCTTTTTGCAATAGAGATAGAGGGCAGTGAAGATACCGATGACTCCGCCGTGAAATGCCATACCTCCTTCCCAGACCGCTAGGATCTTCCAGGGTTGAGAGAGATAGTAGGAGGGGTTCCAGATGAAAACGGAATAGAGTCGTGAGCCAATGATGACCCCCATCATCAACCAAAACGCGAGATCTGAGACCTGCTGCTTGGTAAGCTTGAGCTCTTCTTTATTCTTTGAGAGCGTGTACCAGACAAAGAGGAACCCTAATAGATAGGCAAGACCGTACCAACGGATCGCAATAGGGCCTATACTGAAGATGATAGGATCGAGATTGTGGATAAACATAGTATGCCTTGGACTTAATCAGTAATTAAGGTTTGTGATTATCTGGCCTTTTTTGCAGTTGTGCGAATAAGATAAATACCCCCTCCTGATTACGCCGTCGATGGATAAACTCTATGTGAGCCCCAATGATCTCTATCGAGATGCACTCGTGTTGGGCAATAAGGTCATCGATTCCGGACTACGCCCCGATGTCCTCGTCAACGTCATGCGCGGCGCGGCCCTGATCGGCATCACCATCCACGAACTCTTACGCCATCACGGCATCTCTGCAGAACACGTCCCCATCCAAAGCTCCACATACTCTGGTCTTGATGTCCTTGCCGAGGAGGTCACTGTGCAAGGCATTGAGCGTGTCGCTACCCTCGGCCATGGACGAAAGATCCTGTTTGTCGACGATGTCTTTGACCGCGGAATGACCTATCAGACAATCCTCTCCACACTGAGTGAGCTTGGATCCCAACCATCAGCGATAGGGCTTGCCGTCGTCTACTACAAACCCACAAGAAACAGGACCACGCTCGGACCCGACTTCTATGTCCATACCACGGATAAATGGCTGGTCTTTCCCCATGATCTTGTCGGATTGACTCGTGAACAGATCGCCGCAGGAAAAGGTGAGGAGAACGCCCGATTGATTTTTCGCGATCTTCCACGATAATGTCTGAAGCGGCTTGAGCCGATAAAGTTAAGAATCGATATGATACTGATTGCCTTATGGAAATTTACGACAAGCAGATCATCCTTGACAAGGAACTTAACCCCCTTGACCTGCTCGTCATCGACTTCACCAAGGCGCTGGGCAAGACACCTTACGTCCTGATCAGCGGCTACGTCTCCATCCTCTTTGGCAGATCACGAAGCAGTGAGGACATCGACATCCTCATCAAACCCCTCCCTAGGACCGACTTTTTGAATCTCTGCCAGACACTCCTCACTCACGGTTTTGTCTGCATCACCGCTGAACAAGCAAATGCCTTTGATGAGCACCTCTCCAAGGGCCTTGCCGTGCACTT
>DATDXB010000045.1:0-2301 GCA_035289465.1 Candidatus Nanoarchaeia archaeon | reverse complement strand
ACCCACTGCGAAGGTCTCTGTGGCATAGAGGACCTTGACGAGGCCCTGGGCGAACAAGTTTTCCACGATCTCCTTGTGATTGGGCAAGAGACCTGCGTGGTGGAACGCCACTCCTCGGGCCAAACATTGCTTGAGTAAGTGCGTCGTATTGAGCAAGTTGATCTGCTGATCGATGCGCGAGAAGTATTGTGAGACCTGCTTTGCGACCTCTGCCTTCTCTTTACCGTCGAGAAAATCATTCTTCTTTGAGATCCACCCAGCCTTCTGCTGGGTCTCATGACGAGAAAAGACAAAGTAAATGGCGGGCAATAAACCCTTGTTGTGCAATTCCTGGATGAGTTGCCAATGCTGGGGAGCCATGATGTCTTGCTCGCCCATTCTCCTTCCACGCCCTTTGTAGGTCGGATAGCGCGTGTTCTCTGCCTCTCTCTTGATCTCCTTTAAGGTCGTCATGCCCAACTCATAATCATAAAACATATGCCTAAGAGGTACTGGGCGATGATGATGCTTGATGACGACAACCTCATGCTTTTGGATGGTGCGGATCCAGTCCGCCAGTTCATCATGATTTGGAATGGTGGCTGAAAGCGCTAAGAATCTGACGTGAGGAGGGGAGAAGATGATCGACTCTTCCCATACTGTCCCCCTCTCGATATCATTGATGTAATGGACTTCATCAAGGATGACATAACTGATATGCTCGACGATCGGATCCTTGACCAGGAGCATATTGCGGTAGATCTCAGTCGTCATGATCAGGAGCGGCGCCCCTGAGTTGATGACGACATCACCTGTCATGATCCCCACTTCATGATGGCCGAAATGCGCCGAGAACTCCTTGAACTTCTGGTTTGAGAGCGCCTTGATAGGAGCGGTGTAGACCACGCGCTTACCCTTCTTGAGCTCGATATCGATGATGCAGTCAGCGATGAGCGTCTTGCCTGAACCCGTCGGAGCTGAGACGACCACTGATTTGTTTTCCCTTAAGGCATTGACCGCGTCCTCTTGGAACTGATCCAAGGTCAATCCGAGATATTGCATCATACTCTACGACGCCTTGCGCAGCGTATATAAAGGTTGTTCGGAATTTTTGAATCTGATATTCTATCGGAGATAATTTAAACCAATTCGTGGCTTCCATTTCATGGTTCGTGTTCTCTCCACCAAGGAATTCGACACTTGGGAACGGATTTTATCGATAACATATGGTAAATAAATCCACGCAATCATCGAACAATTGAAGGTCTCTTCCGATGTCGGTAAGCCTCTGGGCTATCCCTTCTTTCGTGAGAAGAAGTTCGACAAATATCGCATCTATTTTCTAGTCTCTGAGGAACTTGATGCCCTTCTGCTGATCACCATCAGCGATAAAAAAGCCCAGCAAGATACTATCGATCGCATCAAGGATGATTTGGACCATTATCGAGACATCATCAAGAACACCCTATCGCACGCGTAATCTCCCCTTTGCCGCATCCTCAAGACCCCGCTTGATACTATGCAACAATTCTTCTTGCGCGGCCTTTTCGAGCCGCTTAAAGTACTCGTACTCCTCTTTTGGAATGGTTATGGTCTCTGCGACAGTCATATACGCTCAAGGGGATTCCACGCTTATAAATCTTACCCCTCCCTGCAGGCCACATCACAGACGACGGGCTTGACCAGCGCCTGCCAATCCTTGACCTTCATCTCTATTGAGACGGTCTTCTCCCCAGCGCTGAAGTCCATGAATTCGTTCGACAATAGGGATTTGTCGACGTAGACGGGTATGTTGAAGAGCGAGCCAAAGGGAGGGACAGAGCCAGGGACACAGTCGATCGCATTTTCGACTTCTATTGGTGAAGCAAGACTGAGGCTGTCGGTGTTGAGGAGCTTTTTGACCTTTGCCAAGTCCACTTTCTTTGCCGCAGAGATGACCACTTGAATGAATTTATAGCGAAATGCACAATTTGTGTCATGATTGAGGCGCATTTCGCTATCGGCGAATTGCACCAATTGGGCAACCTGACATGTGCAATTCTCCATACCTTCACTACGCAGGACCATCGCTTTTGCGCCTCTTTTGAGGTGTTCTTCTGGACTTAGACCGGAGCGCTGGGCTCTCATGAACGCCGCTTCTTCTGATGTGCGCACAGGTTCATGCTCAAAGAGCTCAAAAGAGATCTGTCTGGCCCTCAACAAGGCGATGATGCGCTCGAGCACCTGGCGACTCATAAGAAGACCCCTTTGAAGTGCAGGATAAAAACGTTATGCTACTCTTAACGCAACTCTTTTATACGCACCCCACCGCGAATCAACCAT
>DATDXB010000044.1:0-2281 GCA_035289465.1 Candidatus Nanoarchaeia archaeon | reverse complement strand
TCCGTCTCCGTACAGGATCATATAGACTGTCGGATGTCCCCACAAAAAACCTGGTGCGGGATCAATCCAGGCGACATAGGCAGGAGCAGTTAATTGTGCGCTCATAAAAATGCCGTCCTGAATAACCGTGTTTTCTGGTAAGGCTTGAGCAAACATCAAAGTAGTCGCCTCAGCAGGAAGTTCAGAATAACTCATTTCGCTGGCAAAGCGTTCTGCAGCTTCATCAGGACTCAAGGGGTGACCCACGTTCGGAGCACCACCGCCAAAGAGACGCCTAAACCAGCCAAATAATCCCGATGGTGCAGCGCTCGCTGCAGGTGCAGGATTAAAGCTGTCAAGGGGAGGCGAGGGTAAAGGAAGCGCAGGACTACTTGCATTCGGAGGTAAAGATCGTGGGCTTGATGCAGGACTTGATGGTGTAGATGGTGCAGAGCCAGTAGCAGGGGCAGAAGGTTTTGTACCATACCAGCACAACACGCCGGTTACGCCTACAGAAGGAGCAACTAGTTCATATTGCCAATTGCATCCACGAGGAAGATTTGGCCGATCAATACGGCACACGCCTTCGCTTTTGGCGCTCTGTTCATCCCACACTTTTTTTGCTGCTTGATATTCTTGATACCCTGGTAAGTAGGTTTCATAGCAATTGGCAGGTTTGGCAGTGACAGCGCCAGTGACATCAATCAAAGAACCGCCAGTAATCGTGGCCATGCCGCGCACAGAAAATCCAGCATCGTATACGTCAGCAGCAAAGGCTACTGGCATAAGAATCAAGAGCAAGACAAACGCGATGGCAGTCGCACGCATATGAATTTCTCGAGAAAGCTATTATTTAAACGTTGTGGGAAAGTGTATACTGACAGGGAGAGCTACGCTAGCAAACGGACATCCGAGAAGCTAGAACAGAAAGGTTTATTAACATCTGTAAAGATTATTTAACAGATGTTAGAGATAGTTAACAACCTCGAACCGTTCTTTGAGGATTGTTACAGGATAGTGTCGGTCAGGGAATATGCCCGACTGATCAAGAAAAGCCCCCCAACCGCATCAAAGCTGTTGAAGGGATTCGCGCAGGAGGGGTATCTCCATAAACGACCTGAAAGGGGGCACTTGCTCTTTTCGCTCGATCAAACCAATGAAGAAGTGACAGCGCTGTGCAAGATGTATTGGACAGGAAGGTTAGTCACCTTCACCGAAGAACTCAAGAAGAGGACAGTGGGGGCCTCTGCGGTCCTGTTTGGCTCCCTCTCCAAGGCGGAAGTGAAGCGTGATTCAGACGTGGATATCGCCGTGTTCTCGCCCGAGAAAAAGACCCTTGACATCAGTCCCATCGAAAAGAGGATGGGCCGGAAAATCTCCATTCAGTGGTTTACATCGCTTCGCGGCATCAAGAATGAGCATCTGTTGAATAATATCCTCAATGGAATGATCCTCCTAGGCAAGGTGAAATGGTGATGGATTGGGCATCCTGCTTACGAAAACGTGAAGCGAAACCAATCAAGCCAGATATTGAGCTCGCCGCCTCACTGGTGAATACGAGCCAGAATAAAGCAAAGTCATCGGACCTATTGCCCTTACAGAAGGAGACCGTAAGCTCAAAGATCTCGTTGAGTTATGATTCAGTCCGGGAGCTCTTAGAGTCAATCGCGTTAAGACAAGGATTCAAGATCTACAATCATGTCTGTTATACTGGATTTCTCAAAGAAGTCCTAAAAGAGAATGGCATCGGAGAGGAATTTGATGAATTAAGGATTATCAGGAATGATATCAATTATTATGGCAAAGAAGTGTCGATTGAAGAAGCAAGGGATGTCCTTTCCCGATTAGAGAGATTAAGGGGTAAAGTATCGGATCTAGAAGTATCAAAGAGATCCGATGAGCGTGAAAATGAGGAAGAATAAGCAACGAGACCAAGAATTCGCTCGGCGCACTGAGGCAGCCATCAAGCGCTATGAACAAGACGAGTTTAAGGAATTTGAGTTCGATAAAATCTTGAGACTCTTCAAAATGAGATAATCCTTAGGATGATATAAATAAAAAGCAAATGTCCTTAACCCAGCTGCCCGGCAGTCAAGCCCTTGCGTTGGACGATCTGTGCCACGACTTTAGGCTGCAATTCGAAGGGTAATTTCTCAAAGACTTGATCGATCATTGAGGAGGATCCGTGTCCTTCAGTTGCCGATCTGAGAGCAGATGACCATCCAAGCATCTCTGCGACAGGGATCTTGGCTTTGATTGAGGCGTAGTTGCCTTCTTGGTTCATCTCAAGCATCTGTCCGCG
>DATDXB010000043.1:0-2400 GCA_035289465.1 Candidatus Nanoarchaeia archaeon | reverse complement strand
TACCGCGACATGAAAGGACAAACGGACTTCCAAATCGTTACGAACACACAAATTCAGAAGAATATCGTCGATAAAATAGGACTCTCCAAATACCTCCCCATGGTCACAACAAACCAAAAAATGAGTTCATAAACCTAGGTTTATAGAGACCTCTCCAGACCAGATACGTAGAGCAAAGGATCTCGCTGCAAAGCGATCGTACCTTTGGGCGATGCGATACACGCACTCATCGCACGAGATAGACGATTGATTCTGGTCACCTATGATCAACACTTTCAGAAACTGTGTGATATCACGATCCCTCAGACCCCTCGTGACATCAAGTGAACTTGGATTCCAACAGCTTTGCGGCTCGTTCTCTCGCTAAGTGTAATTGCTCATCGGTCGTCTTGCGCTTTGAAGAACCCCTCAACTTCGCCAATTCCTTGAGAATATCCTCTTTCTCCAGATCAGAAAGCTTTTCGCGGATGGCATCTCGGATGAACTCGCTTCTCGTCGCGTACCTATGCTTTGCGAGCTTGTCGTCTATCTCGTCGATTAACCCATCCTCCATCTTCAGACTGATCACTTCCATGGTAATACTTTGTATGGACAAGGTATTATTTAAAGGTTTCTGGGATTGCTGTAGCTCCAACGAGGCTTCTCCGAAAGATTTCCGGACTTTGTGCGCTTAAGGCTATTAAGCCGAGATCCCGCGTCTCGTAGATGAATCAAGTCTTTGAGACTGAAACATTCACGGAGGTTGTTGCCTCATTTGACAGATCCATCCACCGATGGGTAGAGTCCATCAAGAGCAAGCTTATTGTAGACCTTCGCATCGGCAAGCCCCTGAGGTTTGATTGGTTCCGAGAGAAGAAATTAGGCCCTTATCGGCTCTATTATCTGACGAATGAACATACTCAAAAAGCGCTTCTTGCCGCCTTGGGGACAAAGAAGGACCAACAACAGATAATCAATACAATTCTTCTGAACAAGGAGAGGTATCTCCGACTCCTCGATTAACGTACCCGACGTATCCTGCCTGCTTCTGCGTCTTTAAGGCTCATCTCAAGTTGGAGGATGACATCGTCAGCTAATGCCTGTCTTCGCTTGGATTTGGCATGCTGCTCCTTGGAGACACAAACTGATTCCATGTTAGGATTATAGTGCCGTTCCCTTTTAAACTTATCTTCACTTTTGTCGTAAAATCTTCAAAGACGGGGAACTTTTATCAAGCCCTCCCCGACAAGGGCATTATGGGCATCTCATCCCCACGTATTACCCTTGGAATCTTCCTTGTGTTCTATCTCTTCTTCCTCAACTACAACCTCGTTTCAGATCTTGGCTTTGATGAAGCCAGACATTCCACGCAAGGACTTTTCTTTGCAGAATATGTGCAGACCTTGATGTCTGGAGAATGGCAGACGCCTCAGACATTCTTGGAGAGTTCCTCGACGAAGAACTATGCTATAGCCTGGTACGCGCTCTACGATCCCCCAGTGCACGCATTATCACAGGCAGCGGTCTTTAGCGTCCTTGGAGCGGATCCTTGGACTGCTCGATTCACGACGATGTTGTGGGCGGTATTTGGCTCCTTATTGCTCTTTTTTCTTGCACGATCAGCACTCCATGATGAATGGTGGGCAGTCGGGACCACTCTGATGTTCTTGTTCTTTCCCTTCACCTATTATTTCTCGCGTCAAGCCATGCTTGCTATCCCCATCGCGTTGATGACTTGTGGATGGCTCTACTTTCGCTTCTATTCCTCCCATCGTTACAGGCAATGGTTCTCAGCACTCTGTTTGATCGCCGCAGGATTGATGCAATACCAGACCATGATCTTCTTTGCGGCATTTGCTTTGGTGAATACGATAGTGGTGTTTGTGCAAGAGCAGCGCATCCATCGCAGATTCTCTTCAAGCCTTAAACATACCTTGGGCAAATCAAGCATCAGATCCATGCTCCTCTCCTTAGCACTCTACCTCATTGTCCTCTTCCCGTGGTTCTGGATGAGCCTGCGCTCCACAAATATCGCCGCAAAACTCTTTGAGGCAGGAGTTGTGGAAGTCAAAGGCGGGGCATTGGGTACCTTGGCACATTATCTCTCCTTTTTCACCCAGCTATTCCAAGAGACGTGGGGCATCGCGGTACTCGCCTTGCTTGGCTGTTGGGCCATCCTACGAGCAGAATCACTGCGTCGACATTGGCCTCTTGTTTTGTACATCGTTACGACCTTGATTGTCGCAAGCATCCTGATGTCCAACAAACAACTCCGCTATGTCTCCCATGTCATGGGGCCGATCGCGATCCTTGCAGTCCTTGGCCTCAAGCACCGCATCGCTTCATTTAGTCATTCCACTCGTCGCCTGATCACCTATGCCCTTGTATTGATCGTCTTGTCTAGTCTGCTCGTCGCAGATC
>DATDXB010000042.1:0-9117 GCA_035289465.1 Candidatus Nanoarchaeia archaeon | reverse complement strand
ACTGAGGTGTGGTTATCGTCGGTAGAATATAATCTTATCGACGATAACCACTTATTTTCTTTATAAACCAAGTTCCACACGCAATCAAGGTTCCAAGAAGTCGCTATTTTTGTCGAAATCACGGACTAATAAGAATGTCTCAGCGTATGATAGCCTTGAACATCTGAAATCACACAGAAAAAAGAGTTCTCAAATGCCCACACCATACTACCTGGCTTAGAAATGCGGGAAGACATTTATGGTGATATCTTCGAAAACAGGGATCATCTCATATTCATCGATAATGTCATGCCGTTCACGAAGTCCTATGATCATCTGCTGGAGAGCTTCGATGTCTGAGATCCTCACATGCATTAGAAGATGCCATCGGCCAAATAAGCGTATCGTCTGCGTAGCGTTTTTATCAAGACGAAGCTCACTCACTAATTTCTTCTCCTTTTGTTTTGAATACTCCTTGAAAGAGAGGAGAACTATATACGGTTTATATTCATCTGAACGAATGAACAGTCTATACCCTAACAATATCTTGCGTTGTCCAAGTGAATGGATCCTGTTTTGCACTGTTTTATAATTCACCCCTATCTTTTGGGCTATCGCGAGCGCTGGCATACGTGCATTGGATTTCATGATCGAAAGAATCTTGCGGTCAAGCTCATCAATTTGCTCAGTAGGAACCCCTGTGTGGTACGATATCACCGACTCGCATTTCGGGGTGAGATGCTTATGCACATAATACTCATGATACAGTCCATAGCTTGCCTCATAATCGCGAAACAAGCCAGGGAAAGACGACATCAATTTTTCAATGAAATCGTCGAAGTCAAGATAACTCTTGACAAAGATGACCACTGTTAAATCATATCTGCCACCGATCCGAGCCGCCCAAAAAACCTTCTGATCTTTTTTCAAATATTCAAAAAGCTCGGCTCGTTTCTGAACTGTACGATTGAACCTGAAAAAAATCCTATAATGCTCACCTCCTAACCTATTCAAATCAATAATCGGCGAAATCGCAGAAATCGCTCCATCTTCCCTGAGCTTTCGCAAGCGATAGCTCACCACCTGCTGAGAAATCCTCAACTTCTTGCCGAGTTCTTTTTCGGATATTCTTGGGTTCCTGTCAAGCTCCGCTAACAATTTACGGTCTTTTTCACCCATATATTTACCTAGCAGCTCCGCGATTTATAAATATGACTATTTTTGGTTATTAAAATACTACTTTACAAAAAATAATTGCACAAGCTTATTAATCTTACCTAATTTACCCTGTACAATGGGTATTTATGAATGACCCTGTGAGGAGGAGATTGCTATGAGATCAGTTCATATGTCTGCGCGTCGAGAACGCCTTTATGGCGACTATCTTGAGCAATGGTTCAATACAGTCTCAACTACGCCTTGGGCTCGTGAACACCCAGGGGCCTTTCTGAGTCACATCGGAGTTTTCGCAGACGCTCTCCGTTATTATCCTGGCATTATCTTTCCTGTTCCAAATACTCTTCGTGAACTGGTAACTAGGATGGAATCGAGTCTGGAGGTCAATATCCAAACTCACAATAATCGTAATCCCCTTGGGGGACACAGAACAGCTTGTGCTTGTGGTGGGGGGTACAGACCAGCTTGTGAGCACATCCAACGCGCTAGGAGGCTCCCTGATTCGCACATCCATCAAGGGTGTCAACCTCCCTCCTATTTGAGCTTCATCGAGATCAACGAGAAGTCACCATATCATCTATGTGGTTTACTCAAATCTTGTGATCCACAGGAAGTCCTTGACCACGGAGCCCTTCCCATTATTCGTCAAATCGCACGTTGGTGGCAAGCAGAATACCAGGGGTCGTCGATTAATAAATATGCCATGAGCCAGAGTGACCAGATCGGCTTTGAGTATGCTGCTTTGCAAGACAGGGTGAAGAAACTACTCGCAGAAAGATGATACGCTGTTTAACTCTCACCGATCACATAGCCAGGTCTTACGGCCCGTATGTTTAGCTTTATAAACTTCGCCGAGTAGCATTCACCATGACAGTCAACCAAGGGGATCTTTTTGCCGTGCTCATGTACAAGCAACAATTCCCTGCGATGGGTACACGACAGGCCCGATCATTGGCCAAAAGGGAAAGAATACACCATCAAACATCTATCCTTCCCCAAGAGTTCTCCCGTCTCCTCCCACATATCCCTTCCTCGGAACTCAAAGTGCAAGTCGATCGTTACGAGACTATTGTGTCGATGTATCGAGATTTTCAAAGATTCGTTTACGCTATCCCCTTGGGCGATATAGGTACAGATATGATTCCTCCTGATAAGGCACCTCTACTCTTAGAGGACATACTCCGTGCGCGAAGCAATTCTCCCATTCTCCCTGAAGATAACACGCAAGTTGGGGAGATAGCGAAGCGTATGATCGGCAGGGAAAACCAGCTCTTTGGACAACTCGCTGAAGACCTTTGTTTTGTTGCATATTCCTTGCACGATTATTATTTTCAGTCGGTGCTTGAAGAACTCACCCGGTCCGAGTCCAATGACCGGGTTCTTGTCTTTTTGGCCCAATCTTCTGCCGTGCCCTCTTCAAGATTGTTAATCGACTCATTGTATCGTCGGGTTGTGGACTACCCTCAAGCC
Source organism: Candidatus Nanoarchaeia archaeon (assembly GCA_035289465.1). Classification (GTDB taxonomy): domain Archaea; phylum Nanobdellota; class Nanobdellia; order Woesearchaeales; family JAGWAF01; genus DATDXB01. Next base: position 6,492 of record DATDXB010000042.1, on the reverse strand, counting down.
GCTGCGGAATGCGGTAAACAATATGTCAAGACTATAGGCTCTCTTTTCCTAAATGGATCCGAAGTACTATTGAGGTGGTCTGACGTTTGGAAAATTTACACTCGAGAACAGAGAGACTGCAATCTTGATAATCCCCTTAGTCGTCGTACCCTGACACTCCTGGGACTACAAGCATCACAAGCCACGACCTATAAGGATTTTACCGTATACCTTAGCAGAAGGACGCAAGGGATCACTGATACTCTTGCATGTTTACAACAAGACCTCCAAGAACCCCCAGCCCACGATTTCCTTGATGGTCCAAAAGACGATCAATTACAGTCTCTAATTGACGCTCTTCATAAGAACGGCGCTACCCCTGAAGAAGTCCTTACCCAAGGTAGAGCATTTGTATTCTCCCAAGTTATTAATGAAAGGGAAGAAGAACTCGCTCGATGGAGATACCTTCAACGCTCAGCGGAAGTAAATAAAGGATTTTTGAGCGATTATTTATCCCATTGAAGAAGTTTATCGAGAGCCTCACATAGGAGGCACAGTCTCTGCCGCGTCTTCCTTTCTCTTGATCCTCTCCGTGTATCTGCATTTTGGGAACTGATCGCAGGCTAAGAATGGGCCATAGACTGATTTTCTTGCGATGATCTTGCCTTTGCCGCACTTGGGACAAGTGCGGACTTCTGTGGGCAATTCCACAGCTTTTGAGGGGCAATTGGGATTTGGGCAGAGTTCTTGAGGTTTCTTGCCTGCTCTGATGATCTGCAGGATAGGGAATTTGCAGTGCTCGCAGACCTTTTCTGTGGCATTGACCAAGCCATCTCGTGGCAAGGAGAATGTCGTTTTGCAATCAGGATACGAATCACACGCAGCGAACTTGCCAAACTTACCACGGCGCATCATCAAGGTGCCCTTCTCGCAATTAGGACACTTGCCCAAGGTATTCATCACGGTCTGGGTCTCTTGGAAAGTCTCTAAGAGTCCCTCACCCACGTCTTTTTCGTGCTTCTTGAACTGGGTGAGGATGCCATCAAGGACCTTTCTTGCCTCGCCTAAGACCTCATCCTCCTTCTTCTTGCCCTCGTGGATGAGATCCATATCCTCTTCAAAGTGCCGCGTCATGGCCTCATCAACCATCTCTGGCGAATACTTCTCAAGGACTTCGACTAAGTGCATTCCTAAGTTGGTGGCTTCTAGCTTTTTGCCCTGGATGTATTTTCGCTGTTGGAGCGTGTCAATGACTGCAGCTCTTGTGGCCTTTGTACCAAGATTGCGTTTCTCTAATTCTTTGACCAATGAAGCGTCACTATATCTACCTGGGGGCTGAGTCTCTTTTTGCGCAAGATCAATGCTCTTGACCTTGACTTTCTCGCCCTGAGTGACGCCTGGCAATTCCTCTTCTTCCATCTTGACGAATTTGCCGTAGAGAATGTGCCAATTGGCTGCCACTGTTCTCGTTCCCTTTGCGATGAATGCCTCGCCATTGACATCAAAGATGATGGTCATCGTCTCTCTGACTGCCGGCTCTCCGAAGGTGGCAAGGAATCTCCTGACGACTAACCTGTAGAGATCCATGGTCTTTGGATCGATACCTTCAGGGGCGATACCTGTAGGGTAGATAGCTGGGTGGGCTGGATCGGTCTTTTTGCCGTCGTTTGGCTTTAGAGGCGAAGCGAGGACGATGTCTGCTTCTTTTGCGAACTCTTCTTGACGTTTGAGATCATTTAAGATCTTCTTGTAGCCGATGTTGGGCGGGAGCTGTTGTGAACTGGTTCTTGGGTATGAGATGAATCCGTTTGAATAGAGATCCTGGGCTAATTCTAAGGTCTTTTTTGGGGAGAGACGCAGACAGCGGGCGGATTCTAATTGCAGGCTCGTGAGATCAAAGGGATGTGGCGGGGCTTGCTGCTGCTGTTTTTTCTCGACGGATTTTACTGTGGCTTCCTTCTTACCCTTGACCTTCGCGAAGATCTTCTCCGCTTCATCCTGCTTCCAGAACTTCTCTGTTTCATGGAGAGCTTCGATGTCTTTTTGCTTGATGGCTATGAGCGTGATCTGCCAGAAGGGCTCGGGCTTGAAGGCCTTGATCTCTTTCTCCCTGTCGACTACGATCTTTAGCGCCGGACCTTGGACTCTTCCTGCGCTGACGATCTGGAACCTGCCGGCTTTCTTGATTGATGACGAGAGCGCTCTTGAGATGTTGATACCATAGTACCAATCGAGGATGTGTCGTGCCTCTCCTGCCTTGACCATGCCCCATTCGATAGTGGGTAAGAGATGCTGGTAGGATTCGACAAGATCTGGTTTGGTAAGCGCCGAATACTTCATGCGCTTGGCATCCTTTGCGCCACACGCATACTTGAGGATATTGTAGCCAATGACCTCACCTTCAATATCAAAGTCTGTCGCGATGATGAAATCTGAGGCGCCCTTCGCTAATTTCTTGATGACATTGAGATACTTCTTTGAGAAGGCAGAACCCTTTTGGACCTCGCTGATGGGAACCCACTCGATATCAAAGACAGGATACTTGAAACCCTTGGTCTTGTCCTTTTCAGCCAAGCCATAGAGGTGACCTACAGCACAAGCGACCACGACTGGCTTGCCGCCTGCGGTCAGCTCATAGTAAGGAACGCCATTATCGGAGAGCTTCTTTGGGGCTTTATCCGCTATGGATTCCGCGATACGCTTTGAAGCATTGGGCTTTTCAGTGATGATCAGCGTATAGCCGTCTTTTGCCGGTTTTGGCTGTGGCTCTTTTTTGGCCTTTGCTGCCATGGACTTGAGGCCGATGGGAGCGGGTTTAAAAACATATGGCTATGATGCTGGGGTGATTGGGTGACCACAGAATGGGTTTTTGGGGTCACCTCTTTGGCCAAATCCTTCACTTCGGGGAAGCTATTACCCTCTACATTTCAAAATACGATTGTAGAGGGTAAATTTCCGCAAACCACTTACCCTCTACAAATACCAATACTGAATGTAGAGGGTAAGGCTTAAATACTCCTTGACCTAGTATCCCTTCATGGCCTATATCTATCAGAAGATCATCGGCGGCAAGCCCCACTATTATCTACGGGCCTCGGCGCGCAAGGGCACACGCATCCTCACCAAGGACATCGCCTATCTGGGCAGCACTCTTGAGGACGTCCGGGTTAAACTGGACACTCTTCCACGACCTCTCATCAGAAAAGCGCACAAGACCATCGAACGCTTCTTCAAGTCCAATATCTTCTTGGAACGCGCGCGGGCGCTCAAGCCCAAGGCGACGCCCTATCTGAGCACCTCAAGGCTTGAAGATGTGGAAGCATGCAAACTCCACTGGGAACAGGCAGCCCGACAACGCGACCCCCTCACCCAAGAGGAGATCCTCAAGGCCTTTGCCATCGACTTCTGTTTCAACACCACCAGCATCGAAGGCAACACCATCACCCTCAAACAAGCAAGCCTCCTGCTCACCGAACAAAGGACCCCTTCGGGTAAGACTCTTAGAGAAATCCACGATCTCAAGAACACTGAACGCGTCTTCTTAGGAGTCTTTGAGTCCATTGGCGGAATCTCCCACGAATCCATCATCGACTTACATCGCGAACTCCTCAAGGATGTCGATTCCCGATTCGGCTACAGGACTAGTGATGTGCATGTCATCCGCGCCTCGTTTGAATCCACGCCCGCACCTTATATCAGAGCAGATATGGACATCCTCCTGAAATGGTATCGCGAGCACCAGGAAAAGATCCATCCCCTTGCCCTTGCAGGAATCGTCCACCACAAATTCGAGAAGATCCACCCCTTCTTTGACGGCAATGGACGCACAGGAAGAATGCTGCTCAATATCATCCTCATCCAGGCAGGATACCCTCCCCTCATCGTGCGCAATCGCCACCGCGAGGAGTATCTTAGCGCCCTGAAGAAAGCCGACAAGGCCGAACTGACCCAGTCACCACCTGACGCGTACCGTCCTTTGATCGAATTCCTTGCCGAAGAATATATGCATGGGTATTGGGATCACTTTTTGTGAGAAATGCCCTCTGATGATATGGCGTCTCAATCAGCCGAATCTTTATAAGGCCGGACCCATCAGGCGGCCACCATGCAGAGAGAACTCAAGGCGACATTCGGCAAACAAACAGACCTCTTTGTGGATATCTTGGGCCAGGAAGAGACCAAAAAAGCCCTCAAGAGCGCTTTACTCATGGGTCGACACGTCATCATCGTTGGATCACCAGGTATTGGAAAGACCACTCTTGCCAAGAACGTCGCAAAAGTGCTTCCTGAACTCTCTGTCAATGATTGCGGCTACGCCTGCGATCCTAAGAACCCTGTCTGTCCTTTGTGCAAGGCTGGAAAGAACAAGAAGAGCACTAAAGTGTCCGGTGCACAGCGTTTTGTCAGGGTCCAAGGCTCACCTGACTTGACCGCTGAAGATTTACTCGGCGATATCGATCCGATCAAAGCCCTTTCGTTTGGACCCACCTCTGTCGAAGCCTTCACTCCTGGCAAGATCTTCCGTGCCAACCAAGGCGTGTTGTTCTTTGACGAAGTCAATCGCGCTCCTGAGAAACTGCAGAACGCTCTGTTGCAGGTCCTTGAAGAAGGGACTGCGACCATCGGACCTTATACTATTGACCTTCCTGCTAATTTCCTTTGTATCGCGACGATGAATCCAGAAGAATCAGCTGCGACTGAACCGCTTTCTGATGTCTTCTTGGATCGCTTTGATCTGGTCTTCATGACCCATCCTGAGACTCTGGTGCGCGAAATAGAGATCGTCAAGTCGAAGGGAGAGAAATTAGATATCGAATTCCCTGAGCACCTGCTTACGTTTGCCATCAGCTTTGTCCGCTCACTGCGCGACAGCAAACACTTAGACAAGTTCCCTTCCGTTCGCGCCTCTCTTGGATTGTTTGAGCGCTCACAAAGCAACGCCTACTTGTCCGCACGCAAGGAAGTCGAAGTCCGCGACATCGCCGACTGTATGGCATCAGTCCTTGCGCATCGCATCACGCTGAAACCCGCAGTCAAATACCTGCAATCACCTGAGCAGTTCGTCAGAGCCGCTTATGAGAACTTTTTGAGGGAACATCCCCCAGAGGACGAACGCAGCTCTGGGGGAGAAGGGTAACTCCGATGTCCCTGTAGAAAAACTCGAACCTATTTCTGAATTGAAAGGCAGCCTCGACAAGCAAGACAAAGAAGACAAATTGATGCGCTCTGTTTTGCAGAATAATAAAGATCGCATCGAGGATGGGAAGTTAATCAATGAAGCCATCAACCAAGGTCTGATGAGCTTTAATCCCGACATGATGTTCTCGCAGATGGTCAAGAACTACCAGATCGCCGAGCAAGTCTATGGAGAACGATTGTTGCAGTTATTGTCTGGATACAATGCCTCGTACTTGAAGAAGAACATCAAGATCCCCGAGTTCCAACGCGAACTTGCTTCACGACTGAAGGAGCGCAAAGACAAACTCGAGGATGACGGTCTTGTGGGTCCAGATGGGACTATTAGTTCACTTGGGCAGGAACTCGCTTCTATCGTTTTGTATCTTGAAGAACTTAATCATTTACGACCCAAAGGCATGATGGGCGTCGAAGTGCATAAAAAGAAGGCACATTATGGTGACGCTGAAGGCGTGAGAGCGTTTCGTACTACGGATCGTTTCAGAGATATCGCACTTCGTGATTCAGTCAAACTCGCTGTGCGTCGAGGACATACGAAACTGATGCGCGATGATCTCAAGACGATCGAGCGCAAGGCCAAGGGCTCCATTTGCGTCATCTATGGACTTGATGCTTCTGGATCGATGAAGGGGGCTAAACTGCATACTGCCAAGAAAGCAGGGGTCGCTTTGTCACATCAGGCTATCACTCAACGCGATAAGGTGGGATTAATAGTGTTTAAGAACGATGCACAGGATTGTGTCGAGCCTACGCTGGATATCAAACGCTTGCTGCACCATCTGACCCTCGTGACCGCCTCACGCGAAACCAACTTCAAAGCCATGATCCACAAGTCAATAGAAATGTTCCCGCGCGGGAATGTGACTAAGCACCTTGTGATTTTGACAGATGCTTTGCCTACGGTGGGACCTGACCCTGAAGGCGACACCATGAACGTGGTGTCGGAAGCGAGGGCGGCAGGCATCACCTTGTCCATGGTAGGGATAAAATTGGACAAAAAAGGAGAGGACTTCGCCAAGAAACTTGTTGAATTAGGACAAGGACGATTGTATAATGTGTCTACTCTTGGAGAAGTGGATCAATTGATTTTGCATGATTACTATACTGTGCTTGCGAGTTGAAATTCTTACACGTTTGTCAAGAAACTTAAACTCAATTCCACCCCAAGTTTGACACTTCTGCACTATTTTGATTGAAAAATAGAGTTTGACCGTTGTGTCTAAACTCTTCTTCTTCGACTGATTTTTGGCCAAGAGTGATCGATTTTCTCTAAAAGGGAGACGTTTTCAACTTCTTTTTGGCATCACCGCCAGACTT
>DATDXB010000041.1:0-3982 GCA_035289465.1 Candidatus Nanoarchaeia archaeon | reverse complement strand
CTCAAGAAACGAGGGAATCTCAAGGCATAGCCCCTTCCCTGTTCGCGTGCGCAGGTATGATTTGAGCTCAGGGTAAGCTCCGCTCCCTCAAGTTCGACGACTTGGCCCGGAGTATACCACCTATCAGGTATCATCGCTTTTTCGCAACGCACATTTGATGGTTGATTGCCGGACTCAAATCGCTTAAGCCTTGATGGCAGACGCTTGAGGTCCTCGTCAGAAAAACCAGTCCCCACTTTACAGAGCGTCTCAAATGACCTTGCTTTGGGATTGTACGCAGCGCACAAGAGCGCGCCGTGAGAGCCTGCACGTCTGCCCCTACCCCTGTACGCCCCCACGACGACAAGATCAAAGGTGTCCATCAAGCCTTTCACATAATCTTTCTTCCACTTGATCCAGGACCAGTCCCTTGCCCCGGCACGATAAGGAGAATTCTTGTCGCCGGATTTTGCGATGATACCCTCTGTGCCACGCTTGACGCACCGGGCAAAGAATCCCTTGACTTTATTGATGTCTTTAGTCCTCAGTTGTCGGGCCGGACCTATAGACCCTGATTCCTTGACAATCGACTCTAAGACCTCACGCCGAGACAAGTACCCTAGGTCCATGAGCACGCTATCGTCCACTTTGAGCACATCAAAGACCATATACTTGACAGGGATGCGCTTGACATACTGCTGGACATCATACTTTCTCCTGCGTTGCATCAAGAGCTGAAAGGGCAGATAGTCCCCCCTCTCGTCGACGGGCACCGCTTCGCCATCAAGAATGCAGCTCTTCGCCTTCACATCCTTCTTCACCGCTTCGACGATATCAGGAAACTGCGCTGTGATATCATCGAGCCTGCGTGAGAATAAGACCACCTTATTTTCGACCTTATGCGCCTGGATGCGCTCACCGTCATATTTCTCCTCAGCCACGATGAGATCCATCCTCTTTTTGATGTCTTCAATTGCGTGGGCGCGCTGGGCAAGCATCATCTTGATCGGGGCGAAATATCCCGCTTTTTTACCCTGTATACCCTTGAGTCCTTGCAGTCTGAGCTTTCGGGCTATCTCACCGATATCAGGATGCACGTTGTAAGCCGCCTCAATTTTGTCGCGGTCCTTGACGTCACCTGTATACGCCACCGCAAGCGCGTCAAGCAAGAGCAGACGACCTGAGCCTAATCTGAGCTGAGCAACGACAATGCGCGAGAGATAACGGGCCTCTAGAGGGGAGCACTGCTGAAGCAATCCTGCAAGCAGCTGCACTTTTTGATGTGCACTCCCCTTACCTTGCGTCCTTGCGATCTGATGCAGGACCGTATAGACCTCCTGAATCAAAAGCGAGGGTCTGGCCTGAGCACCCTCTTGGGCGACAAGACCCACATCGCCGTGTCTTTTGTAGGCAGTCATCGTGCGACCCCTCAAGCTGGAGAACGCCTCTTCGATAGACCTTAACATCATCTTCGTGGCCACGCCCAGGTTAAGATCTGACGCCTCTGCGCTGATTGCCCCTGAGAGCATATAGGCCACAGCGGCGATATCCTCTGAGGAGACCCTCTTAAGGAACGTGGCAAGAATGCCTCTCATCTTTGTCGTCGAACTGCATGCCTCGATATCCTCCATGACCTGGGCCAGCTCGACGAATTTCATAGCCTGGCATCAGAAAATCACGTTCTTAAGCTTTGCTTTACATAAAACTATTTATAGGGGAAGAGCACTAATCACTTTATGGCGGACCGTATGGATTTCAACCGCAACCTATCGCGGTATCTCTCGGCCCGCAAACGATGGAGGCCACGCGCAGCATCGCCTTTCTCCTTGCGCCTTCCCTTTAGCAAGGTCGAACTTGACGAGAACGGCGAGGCCCCCCCATCGTGGACCAGCAAGATCCGTGCCTGGTATGGAGAAATGCGCTCGTCACATGAAGATAGTGGCGCATTCCTCCATCGGAGAATTGCGCCAAATGAACGCAATTCTCCATACCAAAGTCCCATGCCCGCTGCGGAGGAACAACCTATGCCCGAACCTTACGAGGAGCTCCCCGAGGCCCACGATGAGCTTGATGATGACTTAAATGAAGAACCACGCGTTGAAATCGACGATGTCCCTCCTCCCGCTTCACCAGGATTGTTCCAACGCATCGGTGGATGGTTCTCTAGAACACCAGACGCCCCTGTCGAGCATGAAATCCAAGAAGTGTTCGTCGACGAACTCAGAGGGGACCTCAAAGTGCTCGCCACCAATTTTGTAGGCATCCTTGAACACATGTCGCATCGCGAGCGTGAGAAGATCAAACAAACCGAGCAATTCACCTCGATGAAAGACATCTTCCGCAAGCACAATATCATCAAATGAGAAATTTGAAGAATCATCAAGAAGTCAAATTTCTCAGAAGGACTTTGACTACGATGGATAACTCACTTAACTGCCAAAGTCCTCAAGTAACACTTTCGCTTGTCGTCATTGTTTCCCTTATTGTTGCCAGCTGCGCTCCTGATGTCGGCGGCGGACAAAACGAAAAAGGGTTCTTACCCGAACAACTCTGCAAAGAAACAGCTGGAGTCTGGGAGCGCATCGATCCTTTAGTGTATCCTACCGATACCTCTTCGGGCATCTTCTCCAATCACCCTGATTACAATGTCCGGTGCGTCTGCCCGGAGAAGACCTCATGGACATCAAACGGCTGTCAGTAATCCTCCTTTTTATGATGCTCCCTGGATGCATCGTTGTCCAAGGGGTTGAGACGAGCACGGTCGAAGAGAGAGCTAAGGTGATCCGCGGCGTCGACGGCGACACCCTGGCGCTTGACACAGGCGAGAAAGTCCGACTCCTTGGGATCAACACGCCTGAGAAATGGGAGTCGTTCTACAAAGAAGCGGGTCACGCTCTTGCTGAACTTGCAGTGAACAAGACTGTCCTCCTCACCAAGGATGTCTCTGAACGCGACAAGTACGGACGATTGCTGAGGTATGTCTATCTGGAGAACGGCACATTTGTGAACAGGGAACTTGTCAGGATGGGTTGGGCACGGGCGTATCATTATCCTCCTGACACTGGGCATTATGATGAGTTCTTTGTGTTACAGGAAGAAGCGAAGGCCGCAGGTCTTGGCATCTGGAACCTGACAGGACTTGAATCTATTGTGCAAGACGCCTATCCTGTCGGATGCAACTTTGTCGCGTCAAAGAATGGAGAGACCTACTACGCAAGCAGCTGCAAATACTCGCATCGGATCCTGCCCGAGAATAGGGTGTGTTTTGCCACTGTCGATGAGGCTATTGCTGCCGGTTATCGCGAGACTGCGAAGTGCTGACGCTGTCTAATACTTTCTTTGATTTGACCAAACCAAAGGTGCCGTTCTCATACTTTTCATCGATCATCTTGATCACGCGGTCAATCTCTGAAGGGACATTCTCTTCGTACTTGAGGTCCTTGAACTTGGCAAAGGTGAGCATCTCCTCGTCAGTCAATGTCTCAAAGACAGCTATACCCTCTTGAGGAGTATCTGTGGTCTTGTTGTCTAATACTTCTTGGAGTAATGTTGAGGCGAGTGTCGTCGCTGAGACGGGTATAAGGAGGCGGACTTGTGCTGAGGGTCTCTTTTCCGCGTCTAGGATCAGTAGTTCACAAGGGATCTCAGACGCGACTTTTCTGACAATATACTCCAACACTGCAGACTCAAGGCCCTTGTCGTGCCTGATCGCTACTGCGTCCTTTGGCTTGAGCGGACAGTTCTGCCTCAATTCCTTTCTCGCCCTTCGCTCGATGATGTCACAAAAACAATCCTCGCACAAAGGGCCTAAGTGCTTGAGATTTGATGCTGATGCATTCGGACAACGAGAGCAGTTCATGAGGTGAACGCAGACTGAGAACCTTATAAATAAGTTTTCCTACCGGTGTTGCGTAGCGAAGCGGAGCACACCGGTGGTTGGGCGTAACGGTACATTAGCCTCTTCAGCAGTATGGACGCAAGCCGGAAAAAGCGAGGGGGCCGA
>DATDXB010000040.1:0-3665 GCA_035289465.1 Candidatus Nanoarchaeia archaeon | reverse complement strand
TACCGCGACATGAAAGGACAAACGGACTTCCAAATCGTTACGAACACACAAATTCAGAAGAATATCGTCGATAAAATAGGACTCTCCAAATACCTCCCCATGGTCACAACAAACCAAAAAATGAGTTCATAAACCTAGGTTGAAAGGAGAGTGCAAGAAGATTAGTTTAGACAATTCAGCAACCAACAACCTCACACTCAGAGTATTTCCATGAACACCACAGCCCAACCTGAAGTCATCGCTAAGGAAGTCCTTGAGCGCATGCACAAATACTTTGATCTGACCGGACGCGCATTGAAGAAGGTCAAAGCAGGCAAAGAACAGAAGATCAACTGGAATGCTGCTGGCGATGACTTCCTCCAGATGGCGCAATGCTACTATGATGATGCGCGCAAGTTCTATGTTGATGGGAAGGTTGTTCTTGCTTTATGTGCGTTGAATTATGCGCACGGATGGCTTGATGCTGGCGCTCGTTTAGGCTTGTTTGATGTTGGCGGGGATGACGTGTTGTTTACGGTGGACGGGCCTCGTAAGCCGTAGATTTTCTTCTGTTTAAGTACTCTTGGGCCATTTATAAATGCCCGTTCTTCCCCCTTTAAAAGCCAGACCGCAAGCTTTAAGAATAATAACTACCATATAGTAGTAGCATGATACACTCTACCCCTCGACTCAGCCCGCTGCTCCAAGAACGCCTCCTAGAAGCAGGAACGACCGAGCTCTTCTTAGACCATTACAAGCGGATTTGCGAGAGAAGCGAAGCTCTAACAAAGAACAAAGCATACGCTGAATGCGTCAAAGAGACGATGGAGATCGCAAGCCGAGCACGCCCACATCCCTACGTCGTGCTGGGTGGGATGGGAGTCTTGTGTTACGCCTATGCCGAGAATCCCGAGAACGTCATCACCTGGCGGGGAACCGCTGATATCGACATATTGGGCCACCACCGGACGCTCGACAAGGTCGTAAAACAGGTAGGATTCAAACCTGTCCTGGGAAACACCTGGGGCCGCAATGCGGCAGGCACCTCCAAAATATGGACCTACGACAAGAATGAGACTGGACATGTGCTGGCCCAGGTGCGCCAAGATGTCATCATCGCAGGACGCGATAAGACCCAGCAAGTCTATGATTCCTCAATCGAGCTGCCGCTCTATGGCATCAATGTGAAAGTCCCTGGCCCTGAGACCTTCATCGCGATGAAGCGTGATGCCGGTCGTTCCAAGGATAAGGTCGATATTGAATTGTTGCGCCAAGCCCGTGCGGCCTTACAGCGATAAAACGCCTTAATGGACGATTTGAGGTAAGAGAAGTTCAGGATGTTCTCCTTCTTTGAGTTGTCGGAACGCCTCTGCAATTCGATCAAGGTGCACTTTGTAGTCTCCCTCTACATGGAGCGTGTAGGGGTCTTGGCGCTGCCAATCGCTCTTGAGAGCGAATCGATCATCCGGGATGATGGGTTCCAATCGGTCATAATCTTCGATGCGTAGAATGATGAGTCTTGGCTGGATTATGGTCATGAGTCGCTCTGATTCGTGATTGATGATGATCCTCGCTAAACCCTTGTCCTGAAAGGCAGTAACCGATCCCCACATGAGGTCTTCACCATCGTGGATATCGGCACAATCGACTTCACCCTGGGTCGCAGGAGAATGCAGAGTCCCGTACACTTGCAGCCCATCACGGGATGAGTAGAGATCGCCCACGTATTTCGTGATTGTGTCACGGAGGCTCATACAACACCATATAAGAACGGACTTTAAAAAGATTAGCTATAGCCGTCACAGTGACGGAGTCATAGCAATTCGGTGAGTGTTTTGAGCATTACCCCAAAATCTTAAAGAACGTATCGAAGATATCATCGCTGTTTGTCGATGAGAAGAATTTGGCTCCGTATTGGGCGCAGGCGTCTTTGATCTTGCCCTGGTGATCCTCCATCATCTCGCCATATTTCTTACGCAATAATGGAGAGATATAGGTCCTCATCGTCTCTTGGGATTCGGAATCCACCAACCTGAAATCACCGCTGAGATCCAAGGTCGCTTCGACTTCATCAAGCACTTGGACCAAGGTGACTTCGTGGCCCTGGAATGTCGCCAAGGTCGCCTTGATCTGTTCGAGGTCGTAGAGAAAGTCTGAGATGATGACAATAAGAGAGTGCGAGCGGACCATGCGCTTTTGGTATCTGCGCATCGCGGCTGATAACTCACTTGAGCCTGAGGGGCGCTTGTCGTTTAAGACCTGCACCACTGATGCCAATTGACGCATACCCTTTTTGGGACGGATGAACTCCAGCTTCTCAGCAAATGTAGAGATGACAAAACGCTCATTGTTACGCAAGGAGATATAGGCAAAACCCAGGCCCAACATCGAGGCATACTCAAACTTCTTGGGCTTGCCAAAGTTCATCGACGCAGAAGAATCAATGATGACATGCAAAGTAAGGTTGCGCTCTTCCTCAAAACGACGGGAATACAACTTATCCGTACGGGCAAAGACACGCCAATCGATACGACGGAAATCATCACCAGGAGTGTACTGGACATAATCCTTAAGGATGATTCCCGAGCCATGCGCCTCAGACCTGCGCTCACCCATGTAATTGGAATTGACTTTTCTTTGCAGGATGAGGTCAAAGCGGTCCAGTTTTTTGAGAAACGATGTGTCGATAGCCATGAGGTGTTGAGCGGCGCCTTAATCAACGACGATTGTGAACATCACTTGAGGAGCTTCTTGATGACGTCATCGACGGTAAGACCCTGACGTTCCGCCTCGAAATTCAAGATGATACGGTGACGCAGGATCGGCAAGGCCATCTCATTGATGTCGTTTTTGCTGACGAATTTACGGCCGTCGATCAAGGCCCTTGCTTTAGAAGCAAGCACAAGACCAATTGAGGCTCTTGGTGATGCTCCAAACTCGATAAGGTCCTTCTTGTTTCTGGTGGTATTGACAAGATCAACGACATACTTCTTCAAATCATTAGAGATAGGGACCTGACGCGTGAGCTTTTGCAATTGCAAAATCGATTCCTTCTTTAGGATGCGTCTTAATGCTTCTGGCTGGGCATCCTCAGCATAGAGATTGACGATCTTGATCTCATCATCTATTTTTGGATAATCGACGAGGATCTTGAGCAAGAAACGATCAGATTGAGCTTCCGGCAATGGATAGGTACCCTCCTGCTCGATCGGGTTTTGCGTGGCAAGGACAAAGAAGGGCCTGTCCAATGCAAAAGTCTTGTTACCCACAGTGACCTGCTTTTCCTGCATGGCCTCAAGCAGAGCGGCCTGGGTCTTTGGAGTGGCACGGTTGATTTCATCAGCCAAGACGATGTTGGCAAAAATCGGACCTGGCTGGAACTTGAAATTGCGCTTGCCATCCTCTTCCTCAATGATATAGGTACCTGTGATGTCGGAGGGCATGAGATCCGGAGTGTTCTGGATACGCGCGAACTTGAGATCCATGATCTCAGCCAATGATTTTACCGCCAAGGTCTTCGCAAGACCAGGGTAGGATTCCAAGAGAGCATTTGCGTCACAGAGAATGGCCACCAAGAGCTGGCGGATCATCGGATCTTGGCCGATGACGACCTTATTGAGCTCAGTAATGAGATAATCAACACTGCGTTTGACGTTCTCGACGGTTGTCATTCTGTATCATCGGGA
>DATDXB010000039.1:0-4593 GCA_035289465.1 Candidatus Nanoarchaeia archaeon | reverse complement strand
TATTCGCCAAGACCTTGTGCAGACGGGACTTCTCGACGTTCAATATCTTTCCACGCAAGGGTAGGATCGCTTGGGTCCTGCGATCACGTCCTTGTTTGGCGCTATTGTGCACAAAGACACCGGATGCCAAGGCAAAATTATGGGTGTCAGCGACTTCAAGGTCATAGACGTCCATCGGCTGAGAATATTCCGAGACATTGTTAACGGTAAATGAGCTTTCAAGAATGTGTTCAGACCCTCCCCCCACCAAAGCAATCACTCCTAAAGTCGCAAGTTTCGTCTGAGGAGTAAGAGCTCGCGCTTCAAGATAGGTTCCGTCAAGGAGTCTAAAAAGATGATCGGGAGTGCAGATAATTGATTCTTGATTATCAAGCACCATCTTGATGACCTTGGCCTTCTTCTTGGTCGGGCGAGGATGAAGTATCGGCGCGATGCGGACCGATCCTTGTTCATCAAGGGTATAACAGTAATTAGTCCTTCCCTGATAGTGTTCTTCGATAAGCTCAAGGAAGGTGAGGTTTCGTCCATCTACTAGGGTCACCCTAGTATCCCCTGAGAAACAGCCGCCGGCAGAATCGCCTTCGACAAGATACACTTCGCATTCTTTGGGATCTCGTGAGGAGCAATCTGAGAGTTTCCCAGGAAGCGATCCGTTGTAACCAAGCACGCTCTTGCGGCGGATGAGTTCAGCTGCATTGCGTGCGGCTTCACGCGCTTTCAAGGCGGCAAGGCACTTTTGCACGATGAGTTTGACGTCCTTGGGGTGTTCCTCAAAGTAGTCGGACAAGGCCTGGCTCACCAAAGAATCGACGATGCCCTTGACTTCTGAATTACCTAGCTTGGTCTTGGTCTGTCCTTCAAATTGTGGGTCGGAGAGTTTGATAGAGATGATCGCGGCAAGACCTTCCAGAGTGTCGTCTGAGGAGATCTTCTCTTCTTTCTCAGCGTATTTCTCGGCGAACTTGTTCAGGCAGCGTGTCAACGCGCTCTTAAATCCCGTAAGGTGTGTGCCTCCTTCGTGGGTGTTGATGTTATTGGCGAACGTCATGACCTTAGGAGTATAGCTGTCATTGTATTGGAACGCGACCTCAAGGGCATAGTCTTCTTTCTCCCTTGTCACAAAGATAGGTGCATGAAGGGGTTTGGCGTTGCGGTTGAGATAAGACACGAACTCCAGGAGTCCGCCTTGATAGTGGAAGACTTCTGAATGATCGGTGCGCTCGTCAAAGAAGAGGATCTTAACGCCCTTGTTAAGGAATGCGAGCTCACGAAGCCTATTGGCGACTGTGATCTGGTCGAAATTGATGTCTTCAAAGATGGTGTTATCCGGCAAGAAGCGCACCGTCGTGCCGCGTTCAGTGGTTTCGCCGATGACTTTGAGCTCTTGGACTTTCTTGCCCTTCTCAAAAGCCATAGTGTATATTTTGCCGTCGCGTTTGACGGTGACATCAAGGCGTGTCGAGAGTGCGCAAGTGACGCTGATACCGACACCGTGCAATCCGCCTGAGACCTTGTAGCTCTTCTTATCGAACTTGCCGCCGGCGTGGAGTTTGACCATGACCACTTCAAGAGCCGACATCTTGAGTTGTGGGTGCAAATCGACAGGGATGCCACGTCCGTTATCGACCACAGAGACAAAACCGTCTTTGTGCAAGATCACTGAGACTTGGGTGCAGTGTCCGGCGAGGGCCTCGTCAATGGCATTGTCGACAGCTTCCCAGATGAGGTGTGTTGCGCCTCGTAGAGAGGTGGTTCCGACATACATGCCTGGGCGCTTGCGGACCGCCTCGAGGCCTTCAAGGACTTGGATGGATTCTGCGCGATAGGAATTGGGGTCTGCAGCCTTGCCAGAGCTGGTCTCCGTGGGCGGGCTCTGCTCGATAGGTTGTGGTTCCATGATGCTAAGATGACGGCCTCAGTTATCGTCGATAGCGAGCTTTGAACATCGTCGCTTTGAAATCGCCATTCAAAGCGAGTCTCCGAGAACTTTGACCTCAAGGATGCTTGCTCAAAGTTCTCGATAATCCCCCTGATTGAGGTCGTCGTTTCCGACGATAAAGATGAACCTTGGCCGTTTTATAAACGTTTCTATGCATATCGTCGATAGCCAAGACAATCGATCACGAACAATAACCTTTTTAAACCGAAGCGAGCTCCTGCGGAGTATGACCCGAAGTCTTAACGCCCCGCGCAGACGTACGCGCCACCTCTTGATGAAGGGCAGGCGCCAGAAGGGTAAGATTTCGCTCACAAGATACTTTGCCCAGTTCAAAGCAGGCGACCATGTCCAGATGATCCTTGAGCCAGCCATCCACAAGGGTAGCTATAACTCCCGATTCTATGGTCGTGCCGGCGTCATCAAGAGCAAGCAAGGGTCCTGTTATCTTGTCGAAGTCTACGACAAAGACAAGAAAAAGACCATCCTGTCGCATCCGATTCATATGAAGAGATCATGAGCAAACCACAAGTGATTACTGAGACCCCTGTGTCTGTCTACGACATCAAAGAGCATCTTGAGAGCATCAAGAAGCGCGATGGGGACTTGACATTCCGTGGCAACAAAGTGGAGGAATACCTCCAGCAGTTCACCATGGTCTCGCCTAAGAAGGCAAAAGAGATCAAGGCAAAAATCGAGGAGCTCCAAGTCCCACGATTAAAGGAATCTCACATTCTCAAGATCATCGATGTCATGCCAAAACACCTTGAAGAGCTCAAGGTGGTCTTGCAGGCGTACACGATCACGGTCAAGGATGAGCATTTGAAGAAGATCATAGATGCGTTGATTTAGACGCGGATTCTCAATCGCTTTCTTGAACAGAAGAGTAGGGAGAGTTATTCAGAAGTTGCAAGGGGAATGCGCCATGCACCCCTCGTAGTATGAATATAGATGGACTCTTCACCCGAGAGGGAATTAAACCCAACGCTTCCAACCGGAGCCCCGTATGACTTAATTGCCAGGGGGTCATCAGGAGCAAGTCGTTCTTCGCCGGGATTCTCTCGATCAAGAAAAAAGGGCCCGTATCCCCTCTGAGCGGGAAACTCTCGGACATAGAGGACTCGCGGAGATTGATCCACCGTAGATGCGACAGAATAGAGTAAGAAGAGTTTCTTATCAAGGATCGTTGGTATAAAACATACCGATGTCACGGGGATTTCGGCATATCTCAACGTGGTCTCAATGAGCTGGCCATCATAGAAGAGATATTCATCCGAATCAGATACGAGGGAGCTACGGTGGATCCGTACAACGTGACCCGTACGCACCGCGTCATCACCCAGTATCCCATAATCCGTGATCAATGGAGGGAATGCTGCCCCCGACAAAGTATGATCCCTTGCCCATTGGTCAAGTGCTTGGCGCCATTGAGAGATCCGAAGCTGATACTCCCCCCAAGTCGATCCTTCATGCTGGGCATCGGTTAACGAAGGAGGAAGAGGAATATCTGGATAAACATCGTCTAATGCGGGAATTCCCCGAGTCGTTAAATGGATATTTTTTGCGCTCTGGTATTGGGCTCTGGCCCAGTTGGAATTAAAGCTGTCAGCGCCGATCGCTGATGCTATGGTATCATCAATAGCGCGATTGAAGGAGGTCTCTATCACGAGATGTCGATTCTGAGGACTGAGACTATAGTGCTGGAATGCGGCGATAGAAGAAAGTAGACCTAATCCTGCAAGACCAAGTCCAAAGCGTCGTTGTCGATGAGGAGCAGAGGTCTTGTGCTCATCGTGTGTTTCAGCGATGCGTTTGCTTTCTTCCGCAGTGAGACCTTCCAGATCGACAGGAGCATCGCCTCGCGCCCACTGTCTGAGTTTACGGATGGGGTGCATAGGCAAGTCTGCCTGCTTGTTCTACGAGAAATCCAGCGCCGCGATAGAGCGCAAGTCCTGGATTGGTCGCGGCGACAGCAGCAGTCGCTAAGGGAACTGCAAGTTTGAGATAATCAGGGCTAAAATGAGGGTCAGGAATAGTGGAGAATTGATACAGCTCAGTTCCGACAAGCAATCCCCCCAGCGTAGCTGCTCCTGTGATACCTGCGCTTGCGAGGCGTTGTGGCAGGGAGGGCTTTGTGTGAGGATTTGAATCAACGGAAGTCATAGCATCGATAAGGGTCCCCTTGATTTAAGAAGCTGGCGGAGTCAAGAACTACGTAATTAAGCACAATATTTAAATACTGCAACAAATTACGTAGTTAAATGACGACCATCACCATCAGTGTCGATACCGACGTGGAAAGAGACTTCCGTAAACAAGCCGCAAAGCAGCATCATCAAAAGAAGGGGTTTCTGGGCGATGCCATCACCGAAGCGATGAAGGCGTGGTTGGATCACCTAAAGGAACGTCAGATCCTCGATCAGGCGCAAGCCCTCTGGCTCAAGGGCCATCACTTCGGAAAGTTGACTTACACCAAACGAGCTGAGCTCCATGAACGATAGCATCTTTGTGGACACCAATATCCTGGTCTACTCCTACGAGAAGAGCGATGACCTACGATGCCAAGTATCTAAGGATATCGTTCTCGCGGGATTTCGGGGGGAAAAGAACGTGTGCGTGTCAAATCAGGTGTTGGGTGAATTCTTCAATGTCATCAC
>DATDXB010000038.1:0-6047 GCA_035289465.1 Candidatus Nanoarchaeia archaeon | reverse complement strand
AACTGTCCTGTTACGCCATGTTCACCAGTCCAACCATGAATATCAAATCCCTGTACATCACCATAGAATTCTTCTTCAGTATAGTCGATGGCAAGAATGACTGGTTTGTCACTCCATTTTTTTATGCGAGCAAAACGCTGTATTTGTTCCAGATAGGCATGTGTGACCATACTATTCAGGCTCGCTTTGACACGACGATTGAAGGTATCTGCTTTATCACTGATCGTCTCCACATAGGTATTATGGGATGCTGCACTCACAAGTGCAGCAGTGAGCTGTCGCCCAGAGACTGTATTTTGTTGCGCAGCATCAATTCCCAGTGCACGATCAAGAAAAATCCTCAAAGTCTCAAAGCCATTATCAATCCTTTTGAGACTCATTAGTGATCACCAAATAAACAGTCTTACCGAGGAATTCCTTCGGACAATCGACTTTTGCACCAGTACCAAAAGGGGTAACCCTCCTCACAAGAAACCCGCGGAGGTTTTTGAGGTGCAGCGATGTCTCTACTTCAAGTTTGACTGTACGTGCCATAATATATATCAGATATATATCAAGTATAAAAACTTTTCGAATATTCCGAAACTACTCTTCAGAAGTTAATCAGCTGCGGAGATACTGCTATAGCAACAAACTTTATTAAGCGGATAAAATGAGTAAAGTTTGTCGAATGTAGTAATTGAAGAACATTTCCGAAAATTAAAGTCAATTCCTACAGGTGGTAACATGACAGTCTCTGAAGGAAAGAAAGCCCCAGATTTCACGCTTACCGACAAAGATGGCGTCGCCCATACACTCTCAAAGATAGAGTCAGGCCACATTGTCTTGTATTTTTATCCCAAGGATGACACACCTGGATGCACCCTTGAAGCAAAGGATTTCTCCGATATCCTCGATGAGTTCCGCAAGGCAGACACCTTAGTCATCGGCGTCTCTGGCGGCGATGACAAAAGCAAGGCCAAGTTCTGCGCAAAACACAACCTGAAGATCTTGCTCTTATCGGATCCTGAGTTTGAGACCTCAAAGAAATATGGACTCTACGGAAAAAAGACATTCATGGGAAAAGAATACATGGGCATCTCACGCACCACGTATGTTCTTGACGCAAAGAAGAACGTGCTTCGCATCTTTGAGAATGTGACACCAAAAGGACACGCACAAGAAGTGCTTGAATTCATCGAGCAGTTATAAGGCGTCATGCAGAGCGAGGACATCACCATCACTATGGCACCAACAATAGGACAAGCAGCACCTGCCTTTGTGGCAGAAGCGTACGTCAATGACACCGTTAAGAAGATCAGCCTCGCCGACTACAAAGGCAAATGGGTCGTCCTGTTCTTCTACCCTGCAGACTTCACCTTCGTCTGCCCGACTGAATTAGGGGACTTAGCAGACCGCTATGAAGAGATCAAGAAGCTCGGCGTAGAAGTCCTCTCCGTGAGCACCGACACCTGGTTTGTGCACAAAGCATGGCACGACCATTCTGCGACGATCAAGAAGATCAAGTACCCCATGCTCGCAGACCCGACAGGCAATGTCTGCCGCATGTATGGGACCTATATCCATGAGGAAGGCATTTCGTTAAGGGGCACCTTCTTCATCGACCCTGAAGGAGTGTTACGCTCGCTTGAGATCAATGACAACAGCATCGGACGCTCCTCAGAGGAGATCATCCGCAAACTCCAGGCAGCTGAATACGTCCGCAAGCACGGCGGAGAAGTCTGTCCCATGAATTGGAAGCCAGGCGCAAAGACCCTCAAGCCAGGAATGGACTTGGTCGGCAAAATCTAGAGGTGACTACAGATGACTTACAACCCACTTAACTTCGACAATCTGATCGGCGCCCCTGGGCTCTCAGACAAGATGCTCAAGGACCACTTCACCTTGTACCAAGGATATGTCACCAATACCAACAAGTGCGCTGACTTGTTGATGGCATTGTTTAAGGATGGTAAGACTGCTACTCCTGAGTTTGCAGAAGTCAAACGCCGCTTCGGCTGGGAGTTCAACGGCATGCGCCTGCATGAATTGTACTTTGGCAATATGCACCGCGAAGCGACCAAGCTTGATGAGAAGTCTGCATTCGCCAAGGCTGCTACTGCTTCCTTTGGATCAATTGACAAACTCAAGGAAGCCCTCACAGCTGTCGGCACCATGCGCGGCATCGGCTGGGCAGTGCTCTACTACGACTCTGTGGGTGAAAAGATGTTCGTCAACTGGGTCAATGAACATGATGTCGGTCACCTCGCAGGCTGTGCGCCCTTATTGATCATGGACGTCTTTGAACACGCCTACATGACCGATTATCAGTTGAAGCGTGCCGACTACATCAAGGCCTTTGTGAATGCGATCAACTGGCCTGTCGTCGCTAAACGCTTTGATCAGGCAAAGAAGATCTAGAGTCCTGTTGTTGTTTTGTCTTCCTTCTCAATTTCTTGATCTTTAAGGAAAAGAAAAAGCGCCAGGGCGGGGACTTTCAGGCCAACGGCAAAACCGTAAGCTATTTGAACCCCGGAGTCCCGTAGGACACAAGAGTCTCAGTCTTGCGGCGTACCTGGCTCGCCAACCCTGGCGCTTTGTGCGCAAGAAAATCGCTGCGATTTTCTGCGCTGAGAAACCATTGGTTTCTCACGCGCTGCAGCGCAGTTTCTTTGTTTTCTTTAGGATTCACATATATTTGCTAGGTTTAGCTGAAGGATTTCCACGGAGAACCATCGTATTTCCGTCCGTGTCGGAAAGATAGGGCGTAAACGTCCCCTTCACCGGAAAAATCACATTCACGGCCGGAATCTTTTTAAGAATATGAGACTAACGATTCGTTATTGGCTAAAGAGAACTTTGAAAAACCATCAACAAAGAGTCAAAGTTCTCAAAGGATCGCTTTGAATTCAGCTCCTTCTGGGGGCGATTCAAAGCGACCCATAACAAAACTGCTCATCGCTGGCGTTGATCCTGGTACGAATAAGGCCTATGCTTTGATGGATCTGTCCGGCAAGCTGGTCTCTTCTAAGGCGTTCAAGAACGAGTCATCGAGTGTCATTCTCAGAGCGATACGGCATAAGGGCAGGGTGATCGCCATCTCCTCTGACGTGACTCCTGTCCCTGCGGCTGTAAAGAGACTAGCGGCTCAACTCGGCTGCGACACCCTTGAACCCCGGATAAACCACACTTACCTTGACAAAATCCACGTCGTCGACAAATGGCTCAAGGAACAGGATAAATATATCCCTCTTGAAAATCGGCATGAGAAAGATGCGCTTGCTGCTGCATTGTATGGTTACAAGAGATTAAAGCCCTTGATCAAGAGGATCGAAGACCATCTCAAGGCGACAGACAAGACACATATGCTGCAGGACATCCAAGAGAAGGTCTTTGTCGGCAAACGTTCCATCACTAATGCGCTCAAGGACCTGTTGGGATAATACTCAATTCTGTTCGACTGTAGTAATGACTCCGCATGCGAGTCTTGCCCCTGCGTTACCGTTTGGTTGCGATGTCAAGTCGTCAGCATCCTTGTGCACTATCACAGCACTGCCGATGATGGAATGATCTCCTTGGAGAGTGATATGCGCGTCCTCAATATCAAGCACAACCTTTCCGTCATCATCAGCCACAATATTGCCCAAGTCCCCTGCATGACGATGATCCGAGCTACGTGAACCATGCTGTTCTTGGAATGGATTGAAATGCCCTCCTGCTGAACTGGCATCAGGCGCGCTGCAATCTCCATTATCGTGGATGTGAAAACCATGCTCTCCTGGAGAGAGTCCAAAGACCTTGGCTTGGATCCTGACACGATCAGAATACTGAGTGAACGTCACTAGCCCTGTCACTGAACTGATATTTGTGGCTTTGAGATCCACAGCCGCTTGCGCGAGAGGTTGTTTGGCACAGGAGGCAAGCACGACCACGGCTAAGATGACAATCGCCCAACGCATGAGAGGCGACCTTACAATCCACCATATAAATCTTTTTAACAGGGACTACGAGGATCAATAGTGAGGTGACACCATGTCAGAAAAGATGAAAGTGAAGATATTGTATATGAACCATAAGGGAGAGACTGCTATACGAACCATCATCCCCAAGCGCATCGAATTTCTGTCCAATCAATGGCATCCCACTGACCAATGGACATTGATCGCTCATGACCTTGATAAGAACGCAGAGCGCGCCTTTGCGATCAAGCACATCAAAGCCTGGTGGACTGAGTAAACCCTCAAGCTTATATATGGGTAAAAACCATAATAGTATGGCCTAAAATGGATAATGAACGACTAAATATCCTGAAACTGCTTATCGAGAATCAGCAGAGCGAGTTTAGCATCAGACAGATAGGGATCCAAAGGAACATCAACTATAAATCCGCCTACATCAGCATTCACGATCTCGCAAGAGAAGGTATCGTCACCCTCAAAGAGTTAGGCAATACCACGATATGCTCGTTTAATCGCACGTTCAATGATTCTGTGTTTGAGGTCGAATATACGCGACTCCAGGAACTCTTAAAAGACAGGGGTCTCCGCGTAATGTACAATCGACTAGCCAAGCTCAATGAGCAGTTCATCCTGTTGTTATTTGGCTCTCATTCTAAAGGCAAACAGACAAAGGGTTCGGATATCGATTTATTGCTTATCTCAAATAATCCCAAGCCCGTAGAGTCTCAGATAAGACTTCTGCCCCTTAATATCCACTTGACCCCCATAACGTATGGGAATTTCGAGGCTATGCTCAAGTCAAAAGAGTTCACGGTCGTCTCCGAGGCAATCAAACACAATATCCTTCTTTTTGGATTAGAGGATTATTACAGGCTGATGAATAATGCTTGACCATCAAAGGATACATGAGGCAGAAAAGAACGTAAGGGACTACCTACAGTCCGGCATGCTCAAAAAGCACCCGTACAGAGAAGAAATAGTCACAGTCTTATTGAACAATGCAAACGACAGCATGGAAATCGCTGAGTTCTTAACGGAACATAAGAAATCTGATCTGTGGATAATCGTCACATCATATTATTCGATGTTTTACATCGCCAATACAATGCTCTTTAAGATCGGCTACAAAGTAGGGGATAAAATCCCTCACAAAGTGACTGCCGACTCCCTTATCGTTTTCGCGAGGGACAAACTTAAGAAAACCCTTCTTGAAGAATATGAAGACGCCCAAAATGAAGCTCTTCCAGGAATAAAAGCAGATTCCTTACTTGAGGAGTTTGATAAGGAGCGAGCAAAAAGAGGGTTTCTGCAATACGAGACCACAGCAATTGAGAAGCGCTCTAAGGCAAACACCTCATTGAACAGAGCTAAAAACTTCATGTTTGAAATGGAAAAACTGTTAGGAAACCTCAAATGAACAATCCTCAGCGGAATCGTATTCCGTTTGTGTATCTTGCCGCAGGCATCTCTTCTCGATTCGGCGGCAAGATCAAGGCGCTTGCCCCCGTAGGACCTCAAGGAGAACCCTTGCTCAGCGTATCGATGGACCAAGCCATCTCTGCAGGATTTGGATCGTTTATCTTAATCGCGAGCCCAGCCACATTGCAACCATTACGAGATACGTTTGGTGACAAATACAAAGGAAAGCCCGTCGGATATAGTCTCCAAGATACGCCAGCCTATAGGAAAAAACCCTGGGGTACTGCTCACGCCCTCTTGACCGTACGCACATTGATAACTGGACCCTTTGGCCTGGGAAGTTCCGACGACCTTTTTGGAAGCCAAACTTATAAGATACTGTACGAGGCCCTTAGCAAGGGAGAGATGTGCATCCCCGCATATCAATTGCGCAAGGCCCTACCTCCTAAGGGTGTCGGCAATCGGGCGATCCTTGAGCGCTCTGGAGATACACTCACACGCATCGCAGAACACTTCAATATAGGCATCGGCGATATCCCTCACAAGTACACAGGAACAGAACCTGCCGCCATGCTCATCTATGGACTGCACAGCTCTCTCTTTGAACCTTTGCGCGAGGCATTCGATGAGTTTATGCGCACACACCCTGAGGACCCAAGCACTGAGATGCTCTTGCCCAATGTCATCAAT
>DATDXB010000037.1:0-4189 GCA_035289465.1 Candidatus Nanoarchaeia archaeon | reverse complement strand
ACGGAAGCAGAACCCAACGAGGCGCAAACGTCACCGCACAACTCACCAGCATCATCCAAACACTCAAACTCAGAAAAGAGAACGTGCTCCAAGGCCTTATAAACCTCAACACCACCCAACTTCAAACAACTGAATGATTACCTTCGAGGGCTATGGATCGGGGTCGCAACCCATAAATAACCCCTCAAGACCAATCGTCGTATGATCATCGCAATCACGGGAGACTTAGGTTCAGGAAAATCAACCGTAGCAAAACTCATCGCCAATAAACTAGGCTTCAAGCACTACTCCAGTGGAGACATGTTTCGCGCCATCGCAAAAGAGAGGGGGATCACTATCGTCGAACTCAACAAACAGATGGAAGGGTCAAGGCAATTAGATAATGACATCGACAAGCACGTCGAAAACTTAGGCAAAAAAGAGGACAATTTCGTCATCGACTCAAGACTCGCCTGGCATTTCATTCCAAAGTCCTTCAAGGTCTTTCTCACCGTCGAACCCCTCATAGGCGCCGAGCGTATCAAGGGACACGGCAGAGCTGAGGAAAAAGCCACAAGTTCCCAAGAGATGCTCAAAGAAACATTAGGGCGCAGAGCCTCAGAGACCAAGCGCTACAAAGAGTACTACGATCTAGACATTCGCAACTTCAAGCAATACGACTTGGTGATTGACACTTCAAAGATTCCGGCGGATCAAGTCACGCAGAAGATTCTCGACGCTATCAAGAGTACGTCAAAGACCCCAAAAGCTATTTAAAGTGAACATGGATTCTCGTCGGCTATGGCGATCAAAAAAGATGACTTTGTCGAGCTTGATTACACTGCCAAACTCAAAGACACCAATGAGGTCTTTGATACCACATCGCTAGAAGTGGCAAAAAAAGCAGGGCTTAAGACGCAGGATCTGCGTTTTGCCCCGGTCATCGCAAAGGTGGGTTCAAGGACCGTGATCCCTGGTCTTGACGCGGCATTAGTCGGAAAAGAACCGGGCAAGTTCTCAGTGGATTTACAACCTGAGCAAGCTTTCGGCAAGAAGGATCCTAAATTCATCCAGCTCGTCAACACT
This sequence comes from Candidatus Nanoarchaeia archaeon, assembly GCA_035289465.1. GTDB lineage: Archaea > Nanobdellota > Nanobdellia > Woesearchaeales > JAGWAF01 > DATDXB01. Next base: position 3,124 of record DATDXB010000037.1, on the reverse strand, counting down.
GCCAAATTCATCGAGCAGAAGATCCAGCCTGTCATCGGGCTTCAAGTGAACATCGAGGGTCACATCGGCACGATTCGCTCAGTCACTGGTGGTAGGACGATGGTGGATTTCAACCATCCTCTCTCAGGAAGAGAGATCTCCTATGATGTCACGATCAAGCGCATCGTCACCGACAAAAAAGAGCAGGCCAAGGCAGCCTTTGAGTGGATGCGCTTCATGCCAAGAGAGTGGGACATCAAGGGCGACAAGGCGGTCGTCATGGTGGCTAAGCCTGTGCCAGATACGGTGAAGAATCCAGTCACGGCGCAATTCAAGCACTTCACGGGCATGGATCTTGAATTTGAGCTGCGCAAGCAAGATCTTGCGGAAGAGAAGTCTCCTTCGGCAAACTCTTCGCCAGACGCCAAGGTGCAAAAGCCAAAGGCGCAGAAGAAGCTCACGGATTGATAGTAAGCGACACAAGACGTCATTCTTGAAAAGAGTAAGGATTAAATAACGACTCAGCTTCCCCCCGTCGAGGGGAAGGATGGAAGCACTGATTAAGAACGCGATTGATTCTGAGGCGAACCCAAAGCTCGTCAGCCAGAAGCAGCGCCACCAGATTGATACTGAGCTTGAACAGCTCCTTGCTTCTCAACGCGCGACGATCAAGGTGGTCGGCTGTGGCGGCGGCGGCAATAACACGATCAATCGCATAACCGAAGTGGGTATCAAGGGCGCGGAGACCATCGCGATTAACACCGACGCCCAGGACCTGCTCTACACGAGTGCTGATAAGAAGATTCTCATCGGTCGCGATATCACTAAGGGTCTTGGTGCAGGGTCTGATCCGCGGATTGGTGAAGAGGCTGCGCGGGAGACAGAGTCAGAGATCAAGGCCGCTCTGCAAGGCGCGGACATGGTCTTTATCACGTGTGGTCTGGGCGGAGGCACAGGCACAGGTTCCGCGCCTGTCGTAGCCGACGTCGCAAAGAAGCTAGGCGCTCTCACCGTGGGTATCGTCACACTCCCTTTCACCATGGAGGGCAACAGGAGATTTGACAATGCCACCATTGGTCTTGAGAAGCTGGAGTCCTTAGTCGATACTCTCATCGTGATTCCAAATGACAAATTGCTTGAGCTTGCTCCAGATCTCCCTTTGCACACTGCGTTCAAAGTCGCTGATGAGATCCTTACGAATGCTGTGAAGGGAATCGCAGAGCTCGTCACGCGCACGGGTCTGGTCAATTTGGATTTCGCTGATGTCCGTGCGGTCATGGGTCGTGGCGGGACAGCCATGATTGGCGTCGGTGAATCCGATTCTGAGAACCGCGCGATTGAAGCGGTGCAAAAAGCGATCAATAATCCCTTGCTTGATGTCGATATCACTGGTGCCTCAGGCGCTCTCATCAATATCTCTGGCGGTAAGGACATGACACTTGATGAGGCGAGAAAAGTCGTGGAAGCGGTCTCAGAGAAGCTCGATCCTGGTGCAAGGATCATCTGGGGCGCGATGATCTATGAGGACATGGACAAGACGATCCGCACTATGCTCATCATCACAGGTGTCAAGTCAGGCCAGATTTTTGGTCCTGCAAATAAGGTCTCAGGCGAGCGCAAGAAGGCCATTGAGAATGAATTGGGCATCCAGTTCGTGGATTAGGATTCTGTTTACATCGCGTGTTCGATGATGTTTTGGAGCACGAGCACGACGACATAAGCCATGATGAGCGCGATGCCCTGTATCCGTGTGATCTCTTTTCTGCGCAGCAAGAGCAATACTAATCCGGCGGCAAGGACCATCATCGTGCCGCTGATCAGGGCATAGGAATGGACTTGTGGCGTGATGGGTGCGATCAAAGCGATGATGCCGATGGTGGCAAGGCAATCGGCGAAGACATTGCCCAATATATTCCCAAGCCCGAGTGCGGCGTGTTTGTGTTGTGCCGCTCGCAAAGCAAGAGCAAGTTCAGGCATACAGGTGCCGATAGCAAGGATGCTTCCCAAAAAGACAAGGGGCACACCAAGCGATTCCCCCAGACTGCCTGCGCTTTCGCTGATGAAGTGTCCTGCGGCAAAGAGCAGGGCGAGGCTGAGCAAAAGCAGACTAAGATCCGTCCCGATATGCGCTCGGCGATGATGGAGATGATGATTGATAGCTAAGCGGTGGGGCAGCATGGATCTGACAAAGAGGGCGTAGGTGCCAAGAAGTATCGCGCCGTCAAGACGCGAGATTGTCCCGTCGATAAGAAGTACGATGGGTAGCAGTACAGCGAACAAGAAGGAGCGCCCGATGGCAGGTGTCTTATTGATCCCTCCAGAGATCGCAGCCACAAGGCCGATGATCAAGGTCATATCGATGATGTTTGATCCGATGACGATACCAAGACCGAAGGTGGGATGGCCTCCGATGGCGGACATCACGCCGATGGCGAGTTCAGGGAACACGGCGAGGGTGCCGACCAAGATGAAACTGATGGTGTATTCAGACACGTCAAGGGAGCGTGCAATGCGCACCACGCGTTTGATGGCTTCACCCACGCTGATGGAGAGCACGGCAAAGCCAAGTCCAATGATTGCAAGATCGGCGAGGAGCATGGGGGATTTATCCTTCCGAGCGTAGATAAACTTTTTCCCCCAATAACTTAATAAATGGTCGGGCGTTTTTCCGTGGTATGGATACGCAAGAGGGTCACAAGGATGCTGAGCAAGAAGCACAGCCAGAGCCAGTCCCTCAAGCCCAGCCCCAACAGCAGCACCATCAAAAAGAGCAGCCAGAGGGTCCTTCTCGCTGGACACGCCTCACCAGTTTCTATCAGCAGTGCCGCAGGGTTTTCAAGCTCACCAGAAAGCCGACCAATGAAGAATACAGGACCATTGTCAAGGTCTGCGCGATTGGTATGGCTGTTCTTGGCGCTCTTGGGTTCATCATCTCAGTGATCAATCAGCTCATTGTGTTCTGAACTTCCTCAAGCAGATAAAGTCAACTTGTCGTCATCTCTGATTTTCTTGCTATTTTTATGAGGTCTAGCAGTTTATTCCTTCCCAAGGGCAGAATTAATCCCGCACATTGTGCTGGCGTTTTTTCATCAAGCATACTGTGCAGATTGACATAATTATGTAATATCTTGCAGAGTGTTGATGT
>DATDXB010000036.1:0-3670 GCA_035289465.1 Candidatus Nanoarchaeia archaeon | reverse complement strand
ATTCTGGCACAGGATGGCCCTCGTTTTCTGATGTGGCAAAGTCTGAAGCTGTTGAGTTGCGGCCTGACAGTTCCCATGGGATGCGACTGGTTGAGGTTGTGTGCAAGAACTGCGGCGGTCATCTTGGACATGTCTTTGATGATGGGCCTGCGGCCACGGGGAAACGCTATTGCATCAATTCCTGCTCTTTGAGTTTTGAGGAAAAGGGGCAAGATTCACTTAAGAAATGCTGAAGATCACAGGTTCGCTCATTTCGGGAAGAGTGTCTCTTTCCAATTGCCAGGTCCTGTAAGAATCCATGTTGTATCTCTCTATATACGCTCGAATCACCTCAATCTGCTCTTGAGTGAATTCGATATTCTTGGCCGCAAGCAATTCAGGTGTGGCTTCAAGGACGGGCTTCATGATTGAATCCTCGCTGTCTTGAGCTTGATCTTGCAGACCTCCAATCATATGCCCAGGTTCGTGTCTAAAGACATATTGTAGGAATCTCAGTTTATCTTGTTCACTTTTCAATGAATCTAATGGGTGGAGCGTCACAGCCCCATATCCTCCGGCTCGCTGTGCGCTTTGGCCCACGCCATAATAGACCCCTCTCCTGGAATGAATATGCCACGCTCGGGCAAGGACCTCGCCTGTTTCGACAATAGGCTTATTGAGTACAACAAGGATATCAGAAAAATTGACGAGACCTTTTCTGGCCGCAATTTTGACATCAAATGTACAAAAGCTATCAAGGGAGCCCTTGTCAACATGACCTGCATCGTTAGGTTGCGGAATCGTGCGCAGATCGACTCCCTGTCTTCTAAGGAGAGGTTCAAGTTCGCCGATAGGTTCGATAGAAACTGGAAGATCGCAAGCCCCCATATACCCCTTGAAATCCTCAATCGCTTGCCAAACATACGGCATCTTGGAGAACGGGATTTGGTGCGTGATGACTGCGATATTTCGCTTCATACCCTTCAAAGGCATTTTGGGTTTTTAAAGATGAGTGAGCACATCATCAAGTAGAAGAAGTCAATAAGAAGAAAAAAACAAAAGAAGGTATGAAACGCACTTAGCGTCTCTTACACATCGATTGGCAAGCTGCGCAGGTCATCTTGGCTACTCCACCAAGACCCATCAGCAAGAACACTGCGCTCCACCAGGAGACATTCCAGAAGTTCCACCAGCCCAGATCGACGCCCAAGAAGGCGACACCCAAAGCCAGGACCAGAACTGCGCACACTTTTTGGCACTTTCCACATCCGCTCATCATATCATTCACCTCAAGATGAACCTAGTTTTACCCTATTTAAAGATATGGACGGAGAAACACGTTACTTAAAGACGAGAAATCCACCTAAGAGGTTCTTGAATTCATTTTTTCTGGCTTCGATTCGCTCGCACCAGTAATGTTTGAGCGGGCTGTGTTCAGGGGAGTATTCGTAGTGCCCTTTAACGGCTCCATTCTTGAAGACCCTGATGTGATATTGACGGCCGTTCAATAAGCGCTTGCGCACATTGATGACCTCATGATCATAGACCCAGGCCAGATGATTGCGCTCAAAGCCTCTCCTGCGCAAGAAGGCCTTGAACTCATGGAGTTGTATTGTGCTCTTGAGCTTGCCCAGCTTGAAGTCAGGGGCCTGGAAACGAAAGCCCAAGACCCTATAAGTCCAACGGAGGATTGGAAAGAGCGTATAACAGACCTCTCTGATGAATATCTTAATGGGTATCAGTATCATAGATCAGGAACCCCTGGAATATCCTATATCCCATCGAGTATTTAAATACCTTATGGTCGAGAGCCTTATAGGTCCTTACCCATGACCGTCTTGCGGTTATTGGCTTCTGCGCGCTTACAAGCCGCCTTGACCATGTCACGGACCCTCTCATCGAGGACCTCAGCGAAATCTGAGGCGACATTGAAATCCCCTGCCACATCCTTGATTTTTGCCTTGACTACTAACATACGATCACCCCAATATGGTTGATATGGAGAACTCCGAAGGGCCCTTTAAAAGGCTTTCTCCGGGATTGTGGGAATTACCGAGGTAACGACCAATCAGGAGAAGGCGCAGGAGGCGGTGGGGCAGGACCCATATCCTCCTCTTCATGCTCAAATTCCCTCGGAGGAAGGTGTTCTATAGTAGGTTCTTCAAGCTCAATGGGATGCTCTGCTTCTTCTTTTGCGCGCGCCTCAAGCTCTGCAAGCTTGGCCTTGAGCGCATCCAAGCGTTCCTTTAAGGCTTGCAATTGCGAAGGACCTGCAGTCTCAGACTTCTCCAGCTGAACATAGAGCGCCTCAAGTCCTGCGATCTGGCCCCTGAGATTTGCGATTTTTTGGTCCGCTGAGAGCGTCAAGTAGACCTTGCGCTCGATTTGGCGCATGCGCTCCTCACGCTCTCGATGATGAGCTAAGAAACCATGCAGTTTGGCATCCAAACGATTGATCTTGTCAATAAGATTCCTATGAAAAAGATCCTCTCTTGCTTGCATGGCCTTGATCTTGCTCTCCGCTCCGACCACTTCATTGATCCTGCGCTCAAGCTCATCGACATGCTCTTCAAGACGCTTGTCGATCTTTAAAGAACGAATCTTCTGCAGTTGTGTGACTAAACGCTCGCGTGAGACATGCTTCTCATGGACCTTCTTTGCCGCTCTGAGAATATAGAGCGTGAGCATCTGGCTCTTGTCGCGGTCCACCGCGAACTGCCAGGTCATCTTCAGAATCTCCTAGGTGGCGGCATAGGTGGAGGGCTTCCAGGACTTGGAGTGAAGCCTTGGTTAGCTCCCACTTCTGGAATCGGTTTTTGGCCGCCTCCCATCAGTTCCTTAAGCTCGCTGACCATGTCGGCTATGGCCACTACGCCTTCGGCGATCTGCGAGTTCTGCTCTAGGATCTTTTCCATACGATCAATGAGCGGCTTCATCTTGTCTTGGAAGGTGAGCCCGCCTTCTTCGATCCGGATCTCATGCATCGCTTCTTCGAAAATGTCTGCTAATTTGTCGACTTTTGAGGCCAGTTCGACCATTGATAATTGCAAGGTCTTCTCATTAGGATGCATCTTAAGCTTTCTTAATTCGTCTCGGAGCTCCAGCACATCCTTGTGCGGCATGAGCTCATAGTCCTCACCGCCTTCCTCAGGAGTAGATTGTTCAGAAGATTGTGCCATGGGTCACCTCTTGACAGAGACAGCCGACGAGAGTGTATATAAACGTTTCGACCACGAGGGTTGAAGACGTTCTGTGCGGAAAGGAGGATTTCCGGAAACAAGCCTGGATTGTGAAAAGGTTGAGCCCCAGGTGAAAGAATCATGGGTTCTGCCGAAGGATTTTCGGAAATAGTTCGCAAACCCATTTGAAAAGATGAAACAAAAAGAAATGTGGCGCGCGTGTAGGCGCGCCGAAAACGCCAGCGTGTGGCCAACACGGTAGGCCGCCAAGCTGATACCTTGGTTTCCGCAAGGAATTCGGGGTTCAAAAACTTAGCGGTTGAGACCGTTAGGTTGGATTTCCCCGCGCCGGCGTTTTTCTTTTCTTTGAGCCGAGACATTCTGATTAGTCCGTGATTTCGACAAAAATAGCGACTTCTTGGAACCTTGATTGCGTGTGGAACTTGGTTTATAAAGAAAATAAGTGGTTATCGTCGATAAGATTATATTCTACCGACGATAACCACACCTCA
>DATDXB010000035.1:0-3048 GCA_035289465.1 Candidatus Nanoarchaeia archaeon | reverse complement strand
ATACTGATCTGGTTTCTGAGCAATGAGTTCGATAAGAGCGAAATATGCAGGAAACGGTAATGAAGGCCTATTTGTTCGCTCCTTTGTGTGCGGATCCCCAACCGCTCTATAGAGCCTGTAAGGACTAATCGGGTCATTTGGCCGATATAGATCCAATAATAACGAGCCACGTTTTTCATCGATATCTCTTGCGAGATGATACACCCAATCTGGATCATCCCCATATCGAGTCATCTCTAATGTCACGCCATTTCGAGACACGGTCCCCTCCGTCGTCAAGATGCTTACAATCGTCTCCAAGCTGATCGGCTCGAGCTGTAGCTTCTCTGGATTAGGAGGGCTCATGACTGCACCTGACAGCCCAATCTTTTTAAAGATGCGCGATGCCATGAACACCTTCTTTTTATAGACCGAGCGCCTCGCGCTTTCGATGGATCCAGACACAATCCTGCTCGTTGCATTCTTGCTGGGGTTTGGGGGTTTCTTAATCCTCTTTCGCAAACGCCTGGCAATCGAACCTATCATTAAGATAGGCAAGGTCCCTTTACTTTCGCTTGTATTGCTGAGGACATCAGTCGGCATCACTGCGATGGACTCTCTTGCCCGACGTTATCCTCGCCTTGTCTCTGCGTTTTCGACCGCGGGGATCGTCATAGGTTTTATCGGCATGACCTTTGTGACGTTTGAGATCATCTCATCTGCGATCTCCTTCGTCTTATCTCCATCTCCGACAGGAGCAGCCGCGCTGGTCTTGCCCATCAAGGCAAAGGGCGTGCTCTATGTCCCCTTTGTCGTCTGGCTGATCTCTCTGGGCGTCATCGTCGCCATCCATGAATTCGCCCACGGCGTCGTCGCGCGACTCTACTATGTCCCTATCAAGTCCTCTGGGCTCGCAGCGCTGTGCGCGCCCATACCTCTGATACCTGCGGCCTTTGTCGAACCCGACGATAAATCCCTCTCAAAGAAATCGGCCCGAGAACAGCTCGGCGTCTTTGTCGCAGGACCCTTTGCCAATATCTTGCTTGCCATCTTGCTCATCCCTATTGTATGGTTTTGCACCATGCCTCTTGCTGAGGGCCTCTATGATTATCAAGGGGCTCGCATCATTGAAGTGACCACTGACGAGGCATATCCTATCTCCTCAAGCGGCATCACTGCAGGAGCGATTGTCAAGTCTATTGATGATGTCCCGATCCGACGTGTGGATGACTTCATGGCTGCGTTATCTCAAAAGAGCAAGGACCAGATCATCACCATCGTTTCTGTGCTTGATGGTAATTCACGCATCGATACCGTCGCACTTGGGCCACACCCTGCAGAAAATGGGGCTGGCTATCTTGGCGTACAAGTCGAAAGCGCAAAGTCACTTATCGAAGATACCTGGACATCACAATTGATCGTCTTTATCCATGATCTCTTGTCTTGGCTTGCAGTACTGTCCTTGGGCGTTGGTCTGTTCAATCTCCTCCCTCTGGGTATCGTTGATGGGGGACGCATGATCAAGCTCATCCTTCATCGGGCCCTGCCCGAGCGTCACGCCTGGGCCACCTATGCCACGGTGAGCGCAAGCTGTCTTGTGGTGGTTGTGTTAGGTGTTGTGGTCAACTTCATCAGGTAAACTTAGCGTACTATACAATAGTGCGTCATTCTAAGTCCTATCTGGTGCCTAATTATCGAGGTCCATCCGAAACCCTTTTAAAGAACTGTACACTACTCACCAATAGTTATAAAATTGGGAACAAGATTCCCATCATACTCAAGGGGGTAACCTACAATGAAGAAAGCAGCAATGGTTTGGTTGGTGTCCATCCTCGTGTTGGCGTCAGCTGTGTTCGCATTCCCGATTTTCACGGGTACCACGTCGTCACAGACTGTCACCGCAGGACAGACAGCAACTTTGGATCTGGACCACAGCGCAGCAGACAATGGCGCAGTCGTCGCAGGTCTTACCGGAGCCCCCTCCTTTGTGACCATCGCTCCTCTATCGACGACCTCCGTGAGACTCACCATCGCGCCGCCTTCAACACAGGCCGCAGCAGTCTCCACCTTCACCGCAACGGTGAAAGACAGTGACAATATCCTGTCTAACAATGTCGTCACCCTCACCGTCATTGACGCGCCTGTCGTCGGACTCAACTCCACCACTACGGTGAAGCTTGGTAACAACCGTCAACGCGCATCAAACCCTGAAGCCGAGAACGAGAACGACCGCATCGTCCGCCTCTCAGGCTCAATCACCCTCAAGAACGACGGGACAAACACCGTCACTGGCATCACTGCCGCAGCCTCAGCCACAGGATTCTCCTCTGATGAGCTCAACTTCAGCATTGATCCAGCCAGACCCCTCCCTACGACCCTTACAGTAGGTCAGGAAGCGACCGTCGGATTCTTCATCGACGTTCCAGGTTCCCTTGATTCAGTCGATGCAAGCACACTGAAGGCTTCAGCATTCAAAGTCGCAAGCATCACCTTCAGCGGCACCATCAATTCAAAACCAACATCCTCACAGACCTCAATTGAGATGCAGCGCGAAAACAAGCTCGTCGTCGATAAAGTCAATGTCTGCGTCAACGACCGATGCAAGTCAGTCGATGACGGCGATGACGTCAAAGGCATCAGGCCTGGCGACGACATCACTATCGAGATCTTTGTCGAGAATAAATACTCTGATTCAGACCGCGAGGACGTCTCCTTTGAGGATGTCGATCTGTCATACGAAATCGATGACGGTGACTTCTCCGAGGATGACAGCGAAAGCATCGGCGACCTCGGAGCAAAAGATGAGGACTCAGAGACCTTCAGCTTCACCGTCGACGACGACGTGAAGGACGGCACATCCGATCTTATCGCACGCGTGAGCGGCACCGATGAGAACGGCGCTTTCCACGGCGAAGAGATCGAGATCAACTTCGAAGTCGAGCGCGAATCGCACGACATCGAGATCAGAGCAGCCACACTCAACCCCAGCAAACTCTCCTGCGGCACCGACACTTCCAGAGTCACCATCAACTTCGCCAACATCGGCAAGAGTGATGAAGATGAGGTCGT
>DATDXB010000034.1:0-5815 GCA_035289465.1 Candidatus Nanoarchaeia archaeon | reverse complement strand
TCAAGCGCTGTACGTTGAACCCTGTCTTTTTTGATGAGTGGATTGTATGCGTGTACTTGACCAGTACGTGTATCGAGCGCCAGACTACGGTTGCAATCCCAGCTTCCTAAAGTCTCCTCTCGAACAAGGTCCATAGGGTATACTTCACTTCCCTTGATGACGCGTTTCATTTCAGCCAAGAGCCCTTCAGAACAGCCATCTTGGCCTCCGACGAGACTAACTTCAAATCTAGCCGTATCTGGAGATACGTACTGTCTAAGTATGTGATAGATGGCCCCAAATGAGTCTAAACCATCCTTAGGTTTGTCAAAATGAGCCAGAAAACCCACAGTTGAACGTCGATCATACCCACCAATCGCAATGCAGGGACCTAGCCCGAATGTCGCCAGTACTGGTTTTGGATCAGAAGCTCGTGTCACCCCAAATTCAGCCTGAAATACTTCAGCAATATCATCAGGATTTCCGGTAAAATTAGTTTTCCACCAGTGTTGCGGAGCGAAGCGGAGCACACTGGTGGTGTAGTAAGGTTTAATTCTTCAGAAAATAGCGTTTTGTGTGAAGGTGACCTAAAACAAAAAAAGCCCTCTGAGCCCTTTGCGTAAAGGGCTGAGGGATTAATCAACCTGATGAAGATGTCATGATCACCTTCTGTTTAAATCATTTGTGATAGCGTGAGCTATCACCCAAAAAAAAACAAAAAAACAGAAGGTGATTCTTATGAAAACAAATCCAACTAGATACAGCTCTGCAGTAGGTGAGGTCTGGATCATGATGACCCTTAAACTCAGATACTGTCATAACATGTTCGACAATCGAGCAATCCGTGAATACACAGATGCCATGCTTGCAGAGGCAATGGCCTTTTATCAGATCAGATGGAAGAAAAAGAGCTTTGACAACAACCATGTCCATATTATTCTGGAGATGGGCATCAGAAGCAAGCCACAACTCGCAAAGCTGCTCAAGGGATTCATCGCCCCAAGAATCCTCAATGAGTTCCCTTGGCTTAAGAACAGACTATTCAGAAGCAAGGGACTCTTCAACCCAGCAACAGACGGCAGAACAGGAGACATGCACTTCTACAACAACTACCTAGACAAGCAGAAATATGGGCTCAGAAACCAAGCCAAACTGACCGCCTACACCTGAGGCGAGCGCCCCGAGCCTCGCAAGGCGAGCATGCCACCCGGTGTTGAGCGCCTCAGCGCGATCACCGGTGGTGGGCGCTCGCAATTGACAAAGGAGCGCTAAAGCCCTGGAGGCTATTTTCGAGATCCATATTAGGATGAACTATTATCTTTGGACATTGTTCTCTGTCGGCTGATTTCTTCAAATCTGGCACTTGCTTTGTCGTATCCCCTATCAAGAATTCAAGAACTTCGGGATATAGGGGACGTTTTCCTTTCCTTAGATATTTGCTGAGATCCTCAAAGTCGAACTCGCTCATTTTACATCATGGGTCGACGAGATATATAAACTTGCGCAAGATATCAACGTAGCTAACTCTTCACCTTCTTTTTCTTGCCTTCGGCTTGCTCTTGGTGAATGACTGCTTTTGCTCTGGCAGAAAGATCCAGCTTGATCCCGGTGCTCTCCTCAAACAATCTGCGGAAGCGAGAATCCATGATCTCATGCAAGTGAGTCCTGTCGTCATCCACTTCTATGAGGAGTAAGGGCGTCACACCGTCAAGATCAATTGAGATTGTCGCGCCATCTCCTGCTGGCGGCTTATACCTTTGGTCCAAGTCCTCCACCCAAAAGGTGAAGGTGTAATCAGAGAGCTTTGAGAGGTGCTCGCCAACCACATTGAGGATCTCCAAGGCTTGAGCTACTCTCTTGGTGTCGGTCAGCTTGCCATCAATGATGATCGCCACATCCTGGATGTCGACTGGCGCCCTCAATACCTGCTCAAACTCAAAAGGGAACGAACAGAGAATCTTGTCGTCTCTGACATGCAAACCCTTGAGCTCTTTTGGCACGGGCTTTCCTGCATAATGATCCTCCAAGTCTATAATGATCTCGCAAGGGAAGTCTAATTGAGAGATGCGCGCCCAAAACTCGATGGGAACATCATAAAACGAGAAGATGAACCTGCCGTCTTGAGTGATCGGGACAAGGAACTGGACCACTTTTCTCACGACATCAGGAGTCTGAGCTAATCGTGTCTGGAACTGGTGCATGAAGGAAATATCGCCTTTCTCTCATTAAATAGTTTTTGCAGAGAATTCGGCCAGATTCTGCTGTTTTGTGCCTGAAGCCAAAGCCTTGTAGGGTGCCCATAAGGTCCTAAAGACCCTTGCGTGGGTCTTCCAATGGGCGTGTAAGAATACTTGTGTCTTTTGGTCCGTGAGATAGCCAGAACCAAAATCAAAGCCCAGTTCTTGCTGAAGTGCTTTGATGTGTCTATCCCTTGAGACTTTTGCTACGATTGAGGCTGCGGCTACTACCAGATAGTTGAAGTCTGCCTTGTTCTCAACAATAAGGTCGACTTTTCTGGTGACCTTGGTCTTTAGAACGTCACCATATCCCTTTGTGTTTGGCGAAGGACAATCAATGATCGCTTGATCACAATCCATCGCGTCGATGATCACCGCTTGGTGGTCCGCTTCAAGCCAATTGAGATTCGATGCGCTGTCCTCTGATAAGACTGCGTCAATCTCTTTTGGGGTGACTTGGATGATCTTATAGGGAAATTTAGCAATTATCTGTTCATATAGTTCTTCACGCTTCTTTGGACTGAGCAGTTTTGAGTCTTTTACGCCCCATTCTTTGAGAGTTAATTCATCTTCCTTATTGATGACCACGCCCGCCATGAACAAAGAGCCGATGACTGGTCCTCTTCCTGCTTCGTCGATACCTAAGATACGCATCTGATGGGACTCTTGGGTGGGTATTTAATCGTTTTCACTCAGAAAATCGACTCGTCCGTTACTGACGAGTGAAGGATAGAGGGGAAACGCATATTCATGTCCCTCATGCCGACTCGAGCCAAGGATACCTTCGAAATCCATTGTATTGAGCTCGTCACGGAACTCATCTGGCGAAGTTGCTTCCTCACTTGTTTTTGCAACCATCCTCATCACATCATAGCCTGCCGCAGCATAATGATCTACTGAGTGGTTGGTGGCATGCTCATATTCACTGATGAATCGTTCGGTATTCGCTTCGAGTCCTGAGTCATAGATCCTTGAAGCAGGAGCATAGAGCTCTAGATTCTTGACTGCATCGCGTACCTCAGGACTGCTTGCTGTGGAAGGCGCCAAGATCGCTCCTTTGAATCCTAAGGTGTCTGCTGTCTTTGCGGCTTTGATGATGTGGCTTGCGAAACCGACGATAAGCAACGCATCAGGTTTGGCATCTTGTAGCTTCAAGACTTGGGTCTCGAACTCTTGAGTCTTGCCCTCGAAAGCTTCAATGACGATTTTGCCTTTGAATTGTGAGCTCAGTTCCTTTGCAATTGAGACGCCAAACTCATCATTTAGGTGGAGGATCGCAAGTGTCTTGACATCAAGTCTTTGGAGTATATCTTGCATGACTCGCGCTTCATCTTCTGTCCGCGGATAATACCTGAAGGTCCAGTCATTAGTCAGATTCATCGCAGTGGTTGCGGTCGCTATCAGGGGGATATTCTGCTCTTGGGCAACAGGTGCAAGAGCCATGGATACCGCGCTGAGCGCAGACACCATCGCGATAGGATCATGTTGAGTATTGATGGACAAGAAGGCAGATATCGCTTCCTGAGGATTGCCCTTGCTATCTTCAATGAGCAACTCCAAGGGCCTGCCATCAATACCTCCTTGTCGGTTTGTCTCATCGACTGCTATTTGCATCCCTTGAGCGATAGAAGCGCCCGCTGACGCGGCAGTGCCACTGAGGGGCAGGATGGCTCCCACTTTAATTGATTCATTGTTTTGGGCGCAAGCCCCAAGGAGGAGCAGCACTATCAATATCCAATGCTTCATGACCCTTCTTGAATCCGCAAACCATATAAACATCATCTACCCCTTTAGGGAGTAGTATTATGGACATCTCTCTGTTAGAAGAACTGGGGCTCACCCAACGCGAAATCAAGACCTACTGCGCACTGCTTAAGACAGGCCCATCCACTGTCGGCAAGATCATCAAAGAATCCGGTATCCCCAGCTCCAAGATCTATGAAGTCCTTGAGAAACTCAAGCAAAGAGGGCTTGTCAGTTCTATCATCAAACAAAACCGCCAGCAGTTCAGTGCGGCAGAACCTGCGACGCTCCTCACCTATCTTGATGAACAACGCAGACGAGTGGCAGAGACCGTCGTCCCCAAGCTTGAACAGATGCGAGCGAGCCATGGACCAGCCCACCAAGCCACAGTCTATGAAGGAGTCCGCGCCATCAAGACCATCTACGACCTCATGCTCAAAGTCCCTCGAGGAGAGACAATCTATGTCCTTGGAGCGCCAAAGACCGCGCAAGATCTCTTTGGTTCTTATCTTCAGCTCTTCAATACCCTGCGCGTAAAAAAAGGAATCCATATCCGCATTATCTATACCTATGATTCACGAGAGACTGCCTATGAACGGGCGAAATTACCTCTCACAGAAGTCGCCTACCTCAAAAAGGACAGCCTTCCTCCCTCATGGATTGATATCTTCGGCGATCACATCGTCATCTTTGATGTTTCAGACCCTCCGACTGCGACACTGATTCGAAACCCTCATGTCGCACAGAGCTTCAGGCAGTTCTTTGAACATACTTGGGCTCAGGCCATTCCCGTCACTAAGGGCCATTCCCCGAAGAGGCTGGCTTAGTAGAAAGTCGTGATTAATATGGCGCCTAGGTTGTAGGCGATGAATCTGGAGTTTAGTTCCGCGCGCTGTGCGCGCGGGTTGCGAGCACGAACGTGCGAGCCGTAGAGTCGTTTGAGTGCGCTAATAAGGCATTCAACGAGACTTCTTTGCCAGTAGAGTGTCCAATCAAAGCAGTCTCTGAGCTGTTTGCGATACCTGCCGCGTTTACAGTTCTTTTTTGTAGGTGCTACGCTCCACACTCCAATGTCGCGAAGATAAGTATGTAGGGGTTCGCTATCAAATCCCTTGTCCATAAGGATAAGCTCAGGAAGAACAGGACTGTGTCTGATTAAGTAGGGAACGTCGCATTTTTCTCCTCGAGGCTTGGCGCGTATGCGCCAAGCGAGGAACTTACGACGTTTCACGTCAATCATGATCACATCCTGTATGGGCCTTGAGAACGTCTGATCCGTACCAATTTTCTTCATGTAGTGCTGGCTTGGGTTTGAACGACTCATTGTTGTCCCATCTATTGCTGCAAGCTCGCATTGCTCTTCGCCTGCGCTGGCTTTTGCCAGCGCATCCCAAACCCACTGAGGCCATTTGAGAATGGCCTTCTGCCAACTAGTCCAATGCATAGACTTCCGATAATAATCCCCCATAAATCTTGCCGCACGGCGCCATGCAGGCGCATGCGCCGTATACTCAAGATGGCAAAGATAAGTCAACCATCCAGGGGTCCTCTTGGGACCATACTTATTCAAGAACTTAGGAAGGCCTGCAGCCTTCCACAACCGAAACGCTTTTGTCCTCAGTGTTTTCTCTTTTTCCACGGTGGAGCTTAACCCTCCACCACCCCGCATAGGGCCCCAACGGGCCCTAGCGGGATTTAAGACTTTCTACAGAGCCTGGGGTGTTGCATAATTACTGTTTGGTTCTGGTTAAGTTGAATAAGTGTGTTCTTGCGCCGTGTTTTTGTAATAGCTTGATGATTTTGTTGGTGTGTTGTTTGGTTATGAGAAGTACTGCATCCATTATTCTCTGGCCATT